>DHKE01000075.1:43324-59887 GCA_002404675.1 Porphyromonadaceae bacterium UBA4702
GGTTGTAATTTTGCAGCGTCGGAGATGCTATGGCAGCGCGTATGCAGTTATGGCAGGGGCGGCGTATACATACTTTGCATATATAGTAATCTGTCGGAGAAGAGAGCCGACGAGAGCTGTCAGGTGCATATTCGCCGGAGGTCTCGGGGTGAGTGTGTTGTTTCGGTTGTTGTTTGGTGTTGGGACGGCAATGCCCCGAAGCCGTTGCGGGTCACGGGGCATTGCTCTGTGGGTTGTGTCGTCGGCAGGGGGTGTCACTTGCCGAAGAGTGCCTTGAGGATTGCGCTGCCTATCTTGCGCTCGATGCCGGTCTTGGTCGTGGGTATGCCTGTGCGCCGTGCTATGCGCTGGCGTGCTGCGGTCAGCCCCAATGCCCGCTTCCACGAGAATGACAGCCCGGGGATGCCGGTGTTGCTCTTGCGTCGTGTCATGTGTTGCTGTTGTTATTGTTGTTGGTGATGTATTTGTGCCAGATGCCTCTGGCGAGGAGGACGATGCCTCCGAGGATTGCCGCCCAGTAGAGCAGCTGGCATACGATTGCTATCAGTGCCGAGAAGAGTGTCACGGCTGCGCAGCCGAGCAGCAGCAGGCCTCCTATGGCGAGTTCGCGGTTGGCGTTGCGTCCGAAGATGAGGCTGCGTGTCTTTCCCTTGGTGTTGTCTGGTGTCATGGTGTGTGAAGTTGTTTTTGGTGAGTGCTTTTAGGGTGATTGTTTCTGCCTGTTGTTTCCTTGTTTCCTTGTTTCCCGTCCCACAGGCGGGGAAACAAGGAAACAAGGT
Source organism: Porphyromonadaceae bacterium UBA4702 (assembly GCA_002404675.1). Lineage (GTDB taxonomy): Bacteria > Bacteroidota > Bacteroidia > Bacteroidales > Muribaculaceae > Lepagella. Next base: position 44,104 of record DHKE01000075.1, read on the forward strand.
AAACAGGGGTAAACGCGGTTAACGGGCGATTTTCTTGATGAGGTTCCACAGCTCGCGTATCCAGAGGACGAGCGAGGAGCCGCCGATGATTATCAGCCAGTCAACGGGCTTGAGGCTGACGACGTTGAAGAAGTCCTGGAGCACCGGCAGCTCGACCATTGCCACCTGTCCGACGAGTATTATCGCGGAAATGGTGAGCAGTCCGCTGCAGCCCTTGAAGTGGAGCGCGCTGCGTCCGGTCTCGAATGCGCGTGCGCAGAAGAGGTAGAAGAAGTGCGTCATCACGAATATTGTGAACAGCAGCGTCAGCTCGTAGGGTGACAGGCCGTCGGCGTTGCCGATGTGGACGGTGAGCAGGTCTGTCAGCTGGGTGATTTTGGAGTGCTCGAAGATGTATAGCAGCCCGAGGAGGAGGAGGAAGAAGAAGCCGCCTACGCCGAGGATGTTGTGGTACATCGTGCGGTTGAGGATGAACGCCTTGCGGTCACGCGGCTTGCTGCGCATCACTGATTCGGAGGGCGGCAGCGAGGCGAGGGCCATTGCGGCGAATGTGTCCATGATGAGGTTTACCCAGAGCATCTGTGTCACTGTCAGGGGGCTGTCGGTGCCCATGAATGCTCCGCAGAGCACCAGGAAGCAGGCAGCGACGTTGACGGTGAGCTGGAAGAGGAGGAAACGCTGGATGTTCTGGAAGAGGGAGCGTCCCCACATCACGGCGCGTCCTATGGACGAGAACGAGTTGTCGATGATAGTGATGTCCGAAGCCTCCTTTGCCACGGAAGTGCCGTCGCCCATTGAGAGGCCTACGTGCGCGGTCTTGAGTGCGGGCGCGTCGTTTGTGCCGTCGCCGGTGACAGCCACCACCTCGTTGTTGGCCTGGAGAGCCTCGACGAGGCGTTTCTTGTCCATGGGGCGTGCGCGTGCTATTATCTTGATTTCGCCTACGCGCTCGCGCAGCTCCTTGTCGGAGAGTTTCTCGAACTCGGGCCCGGTGATTATGTTGCGGTCGGTGTCCTTGGCGTCGTCCCACAGGCCGATTTCGCGGCCTATCTGCTTGGCTGTTCCAGAGGTGTCGCCGGTGACTATCTTGATGCGGATGCCGGCGCCGGTCACTTCGCGCACAGCGTCGGGCACGTCGGTGCGGACGGGGTCGGAGATTGCGGCCACGCCGAGGAAAGTGAGGCCCATGGCGACTACCTTGCCGTCTTCGATGGCCTTGTCGCCGTCGCCGAGTTCCTGGTATGCGAAGCCGAGTGTGCGCATTGCCTGGTTCTGGTATTCGAGCAGCAGGCTGTCGAGCTGTTCGCGGGTCAGGTCAGGGGTGTTGGTGCACATTGCGAACACGATTTCGGGCGCGCCCTTGACGTACAGGATTTTCTTGCCGGAGGCAGACTTGACGACTGTGGCCATGTACTTGCGCTCGGTGCTGAATGGCAGCTCCTCGAGTGTCTGTGCGGCGTCTTTGAGGCTCATGTAGTCCACGCCCCGGCTGTTGAGCCAGAGGAGCAGCGCTCCCTCGGTGGGGTTGCCCAGCACTTTTGGCTTGTCCTCGGAGAGGTCGAGCTGTGCGGTGGAGTTGACGGCGATGCCCTCGTCGATGACTTCCTGCGGCGGGTTGCCGAAGAATGTTGTCTCGTGTATCTGCATGCGGTTCTGCGTGAGCGTGCCGGTCTTGTCGGTGCAGATTACGGTAGTCGCGCCCATTGTCTCGCAGGCGTGCATCTTGCGCACCAGGTTGTTGGTCTTGAGCATGCGGCGCATGGAGTATGCCAGCGAGAGTGTGACGGCCATGGGGAGGCCTTCGGGGACAGCCACGACGATGAGCGTTACGGCAATCATGAATGTCTGCAGCAGGTATGCGGTGAAGTCTACCCACTCGAACGCGCCGGTGCCGGTGACGAAGTACATTATGACGCGGCCGATGACTATGGCGGCTGCAAATCCGTAGCTGAGCTTGGTGATGAGGTCGCCCAGGCCGTCGAGCTGCTCGTTGAGGGGGGTCTTGACGCTGTCGTCTATCTGCGCTGCCTCGAACACCTTGCCGTTCTCGGTCTTGTCGCCGACGGCGGTGACGCGCATGATGCCGTGTCCCTCCATGATTTTCGTGCCGCGCATGGCGTGGTTGGAGGGGAAGGTTGCGTCGGGGTCGAACTCTGCCTCGACGGTTGTCTTGTGGCACATAGGCTCTCCGGTGAGCGACGACTCGTCGATGTTGAGCGACACGGCCTCGAGCAGCTCGCCGTCAGCCGGCACTTCCTCGCCTGTTGAGAGGATGACGATGTCGCCGACGACGATGTCCTTCCTGGGGACTTGCGTGGCGCCTCCGTTGCGTATCACCTGCACCGGCTCGTCGTCGTTGACCTGGTTGAGCAGGGCGAACTCCTTGTCGGCCTTGAGCTCGAATATGAATGCCAGGCCTGTGGCGAGGAGAATGGCTATGAATATGCCGACAGGCTCGAAGAATACTGTCAATCCCTTGCCGAGGCCGAAGTACTCGTAGCATGAGATGCCTATTGAGAGCGCGCCGGCGATGAGGAGGATTATGATGAGCGGGTCGGTGAATTTCTCGAGGAACTGCTTCCAGAGCGGCTCCTTCTCGGGGGGCGTGAGTATGTTGACGCCGTTCTTCTCGCGGCTCTGTATGACCTCGGCCTCGGAAAGTCCCGTGTAATGGTGTTTGTGCTGTGACATATTATCGGTTGGTTATTTTGTTGTGTTTTGGTTGATTGCGTTGCGTGTCGATTCGAGCAGGGGCAGGTTGGTCTCTGTGGGGATGTAGATGACCGTCTTGTCGGAGAGGTCGGACTGCTGGCGCACCCACAGGTACTGTATGTATGTGGGCGTTAGCGAGCCGTTCTCGATGCGTATGGCCTCTGCCGCGCCCTTGGCTCGTTCTATCTCGGCCTGGGCGTTGAGCTTCTCGGCCTCGAGGTTGGCCTTTGCCTCCTCAATCTTGATTTTGCGGTTCTGCTCGGCCTTGGCGAACTCGGCCTTGCCTTCCATCTCCTGCGACCAGACGTTGTACCAGGGCATGATGAACGCCATGGCGACGATCAGGGCGATTATGCCGATGACGGCTGTAATCGCTCCCTTGATGAATCGCGGTGTGAGGCTTACGTTTCCGTTTGTCATGAGTGTAGTGTATTGGCGGTTGTATATTGTTTCACGGTGCAAAGATAGGGCGTGTCGGCGCGGCGGGGGGCGATACTGAAACATTGCAGCCCCGGGGGGGCGCGATGCCGCCTTCAGGGCTGCAATGTTGCGGTCAGCGCATCGAGGTGACCTTCCGGTACGGCTCGGAGTCTGCCAGTGGCATCCGTCCGTCTATGGTGTTGATGTAGACCATTGCCGCGTCGGGGGCTATGCAGTGCCTTTTGCCGACTTTCGTGAGCTGGTAGTCGCTGCGGTTGTACATGGTCTCGGGCAGCGCCTTGAGCGCGTTCTTGAGGCGTGCTATCATGGGGCGGCGCGTAGTGGCGTTGACCAGGTCGGGGGTGCTGTCGTACTCCCCTCCGAGCAGCCCGTAGATGTATCGGTACTGCCGCTGCAGCCGCTGTGCCGTCTCTGCCTTGGCCGTGCTGAAGTTGACGCCGTCCGCGCCGTGGCAGAGCAGCAGTATGAAGAGCGCCTTCTCGCGGCGGTGCACGCCGGAGAGCATCGCGCCCACGTCGGGGAACTGTATCTCCTGGCGGTATGGGTCGATGACGACGCGGCTGCGGACGTTGGTGCGGATGAGGAAGATGTCGAGCAGCTGCTTGTAGAAGCCGTGGTAGTGGAACTGGTCGCCGCGCTCCTCTGATGTCTTGACGATGAACACGTCGCTGCTTAGCATTTCGGCAAAGCTGTCGAGCAGCCGCTGGACTGTGAGTAGTATGTCGCCGTCCACCTCGACCTTGACGTAGTTGGAGTATGCGTGGCCTGCTACGAAGCTGCTGCCTATCTTGATGAGCAGGGCGGGGTATGTCTGGCGCAGCTCCTCGATGCCGAGCTTGTTGCCCAGCAGGTCGCGGCAGAAGGAGGCTGTGGTCATGCCCATGAGCGAGCGGTAGTCGCCTTCTATCTGCTCGTCGCTCGAGGCGGGTGCGAGGAACGTGAGTATCTGTTTCATGAGCCTCTCGTCGGTCTCGCGGTAGTGGCGTATGATGTTGGGCAGGTAGACGAAGTGGAAGCCGAGGAGTTGCATCTCCTTGAATATAGTGCGGTAGTCGCGCACTATCGCCTCGTTGGTCTGCCCGTCATATTCGTCCTCGATGTATAGGGCTGTCGCCACGTCCACGTTGAAGTCGGCCTTTGGTATCGAGTACACTTCGGCCTGCTCCTCGGCGCAGTCGTCGAGAGCCATGATGAGGGCGATCATGATTAAGGCCTCGGAGTGGGCGCAGAATCCGTCGCTGGTGGTCATGGCCTTGCAGTCGCCCAGCAGGTCGCGGCGCAGCCCCAGCACGTCCTCTTCCTCCTCGGCGCATATTACGTTCACAGCCTGGGCGAAGGTCATCTTCTGCGCCTCGGTCTCTATCTCGCGTGTGATGCCGTACTTGGAGCAGATGTCGTCCCAGAACTCCATCTCCCCCTTGTCGATAATGCGGTCAGCATTTATCAGGTCGGCGAATATCCTCGCTATCGCGGTCTTGTGTATGCGTGCCATGTCAGGTGTCGTTTGGATTTGTCGGTGATGTGAGGCACAAAGTTACACAAAATCCGCGTCATTTGCAAACGTCAGTTGCTGACCAGCTGCACCACCACGAGGCGTCCGCCGTTCTCGGAGGAGAGGAGTATCTTGCGCCCCTCGGTCAGCTCGACGTATTCTCCGGGCTTGACCTGCCGCTTGTCCGGGCCTGTCACGTCCCACATGTCGGGAAGGCGGCGGTTGATGAGTATCCACCGCTCCTGGTGGAAGTGGAAGTCGCCCACGGGGACGCGGTCAGCGTCGCTGACTTTCTCGTTGGGGGTTATGAAGCGGTTGACGTGCCACATGTAGAGCGTCTGCTTGTCGTATACCATCAGTCGGTAGCTCTCGGGGACGAACTTGCCGTGCGAGGGGGAGAAGTAGAGGTTGAGCACAGGCAGCTGTCCGTGGTATTCCGTGCCGCAGAAGGGGCAGCGCGGCTTCCTGGAGTTGTCGAAGACGAACCAGTGCGCTTCGCAGCCGGAGGTGTTCTGGCATGGCTGCATCAGGTCAGCGGTCTTGACCAGTGCGGTCTCCCATTCGGCGGCTGTGGGACGTTTCGCGGGGTCGTGCAGGCCGTCGATGAATGCGCGGTCGAATAGCTCCTTGAGGTACGGGCCGCAGATGGTGTATGGCAGCTTGTCCACATCGCCCTGCGGCAGCTCCGAGGGCTCGAGGACTGACAGCTTGGGGCGGTTGCTGCGGTCTGTGGGGTGCTCGATGAATAGGGCTTTCTCGCCCATTGACAGCTCCTCGTCGCGTCCCGGGTCGAGGTCATGCACCTTGCCTCCGCGCAGGGGGTGGCGGTTGAGCAGGTACATGTAGATGAGGACGGCGAGTGCGTGGCGGTCGGTCAGGATGCTGGGGAGCTTCTTGGCGGGGTCGCCCATGGGCAGCGGCTTGGTCTGCAGCACCTCGGGGGCGATGAAGTCCTGCGTGCCTATCACGTCGGGGGGGTACTTGCCCGGCACTACGAGGCCGTCGCAGTCGATGATGTTGGCGAATATAGCCGTGCCTGTGTCGGGGTCAACGAGTATGTTCTTGTACGACAGGTCGGAGTGTGCGAGTCCGGCGGCGTGCAGACGGCGTATGGCACGCGCTATCTGCAGGCATACGTGGAATGAGGAGAGCCATGTCCCTTTCTGCTCCGGGGTGAGGAAGCGGTTGCGCAGCTTGGCCGACGCGAACCATTTCCCCTCCTTTTCCTTGCCCTTGAACATCCCGTCCTTGAAGAAGAACTGCGCGGGGTATACTGGCATCGTGAACCCGAGCTTGCCCTCCCATTCCACTATGCGCCTGGGCCAGCAGAACAGCCGTTCCCAGTATTCGCCGCCTGGCTGGTCGAAGATGCTCTCGCGGTACTTGCCGACGATGTCCTCGAGGCGGCTCTTGGCCAGCGTCTTGTCCTTGCCCTCGAGGTTGCGGTAGAAGGCTACGGCGTATGACTTGTCGGGGCTGAAATACACGTCCTTCATCCCTCCCGCGCCTATTATCTTGTCAATGAACTGCACCGTCGTGCCGTCGGCGGCTGTCAGTGTCACGGTCTTTTCTGCTTTGTCTGCCATGTGTCTGTCTGTGTTTTAGTAGAGTATTGCTATTGTGCGGTCGTCGTGGTTGCCTCGGCTCCAGAAGTTGAGCCAGCCCAGCAGCTGGTCCTTTGCCTGCTCGCCCGCGTCGGTCAGGTCTACGCCGCCGATTTCGTCGTCGGGAAATCCCTGGCGCAGCTTATCGTACATTTCAGCCCACTTTTCGGGGTCGTTGAGGTCTTTCTCGCTCTGGAACATCGCGTCCGACACGCCGTCTGTCATGAGCATCAGGGCGGTGAAGTCTGGCACTATGGCCATGCGCACGCGCTTGCCGTAGGCGTCATCTTCGCGGAATATCTCCTTCATGGTCAGGAAGCGCGTCTGCCCGGAGAACTCGCCCTCGTCGGGCGTGCCGAGCAGCTTGGCGGTCTTGGCGTTCTCGTCATAGAGGCACATAGCGCCGTCGCCTACCCAGAACGAGGCGATGAACCAGCCGAAGCCGAACTGCTTGCAGACGGCAAACATCAGGGTGGTGCTGAAGTCGCGGACAGTAGCCCCTTCGACCTTCTTCTCTGTCTCTGGCAGTGCGCATACGGCTCTGTGAGCCTCGTGTGCCGTGCGGAACACGATGTCGTACACATAGCGGGTCAGCGTCGTTTGCTTCTCCTTGTCCTCGCGGTCGGCGGCGTAGCCGGCTATTGCCTTCTCAAACTCCTCGTTGTCCGCGAGCAGCTCCATGCAGCGGCTTGTCACGGTGTCGCACGCTACCTGCGCTCCCCGGCGCGAATACTTGGCAGAGCCTGCTCCGTCGGCTACGGCGAGGATGTACCAGCCAGAGCCAAGGCAGTACTTGACGCTGAAGTCGTCGTCACGGGGCTTGCCCTCCTGGGCGTGGCTGCGGCCTCTGCGGCTTGCAGCGACAATGTCCTTGCGTGGAGAGCCGTCCTGTGCTTCCGCCTTGACATACTCGGCGGCTGTGTCGGGACGCAGGAATGGGAGACTGGGGTCGCAGTCCACCTCTTTCCACAGGTCGCGGGGGTTGTGGTTGACAGCCCACGGCAGCTCAATCTCCACAGGCGTGTGGATGTCGTCGTCCATGGCGGTGAACTGCAGGCGCAGCATGAAGTCGCCTGTCGCTGCGGGCTTGCCGCTTAGGGTGTACGAGCCGTCCTCGCCGCGAGTGAGCGACAGCCCGGTCTGCTCCCCCTCGATGAGGCCGATGTCCTTGACCTTGCCAGCCATATCCTTCAGGTCTATCGCGCAGCTGAACGCCTCCTTGTCAGTGCCGTTGGGCACGACGATGTTCAGGTCGCGTATCGCCAGCCCGAAATTCTTCTGCTTCTCCATTTTCTCATCAGTATATATATCCCAGAGTTTCTTTGCTATGCTTTTGATGAACTTCATCTTTTCGTTTTCGGGCACTCCCACTTCAGCGAGGATGTTGCCAATGATGTGTTCAACATCGTTTGTTCTGACAGCCTGTATGTTGTTTGAGTTGTTATTGTGCCGTCCTTTCTTTCCCTTGTTTCTTCCCATGTCTGTATTGTTTCCCATGATGTGTTTTGGTTGGTTTATCCTTGTCCTTGTGCTACGTCAGCGCCGCCCTCGCCGATAGTGCCGAGCGTTCCTTCGAGGCCGCACCATGGGCATTTGTTGGTGCGGCTCTCGCCGACGCAGAATATGTTGCCGCACTCGCATACCACCACGCCCAGCTGGTTGCCGCAGCAGGGGCAGGTGGGCCTCCCGAAGAGCTGCGTGGTGTTGATGTTGCGTGTCTCGCCAGTTGAGAGTGAGGCGTACTCGTCCTTGTCAATTGGGTATGCGCCGACGAGCTTGAAACCCTGCGGATGCAGCTCGTTGAGCGCCTCAAACTCGGGCGAGGGGTTGCGGCGGGCATACTTCACCAGGTAGTCCTTGCCGGTGTTCTGGCAGCGGCCGTGCAGTATGGCGAAGTTCTCGTCCACGATGACGTTGCGTGTCGTGTCGGCCTTCTCGAGGTTGATGCCCGAAGTCGGGGCGAGCTTCACCTCGTCGTCAGCCTGTGTTGTCGCGCTCTGGCTGGTGGCCTGTATCGAGGCGGTCACCCACTTGAAGAACTTGGCGAATGATTCGGCGTCGGTGTCCTTGAGCATCAGGACGTTCTCGGTGAGCTGCGCCAGCGTGAGGGTGTTGGCGTTGTCGCCCAGCGACACGACCACGAGGCTGCAATGGCGGCGGTAGTTGTCGTTCCAGCGGCGGAAGGCAGCCTGGTAGCGGTCTGTCGGGTTGCCGTCGGTGAAGAGGAATATGATAGGCTTCCAGTCCCCCTTGACAGCAGCGGTGGTCTTCTGCACATTCTTATCCATGTCGTCCATGAGGCACTCCAGCCCCGCGCCGAGCGAGGTGCCGCCGCCTATGGGCAGTTCAGGGGGATAGAACTTGTACAGCTCCGTCAGGGGGGTCAGCTGCCGCGCCTTGCCGGCAAAGGCGATAATGGAGATGAACGCCGTCTCGAGGGCATACGGGTCCACGCGCAGGTTCTGTATGATGTCGCGGATGCCGCGCTGCACCTGCTCTATGGGCTCGCCCACCATGGACTCGGATACGTCTATGAGGAAGTAAATGGGTAGTCGTCGCATTGTAGTGTCGTTTTGGTTTTGTTGATGATTGTTTGTCTGTCGGTCAGGGTCAGGGGTTTACGAACACCCTGCCCGGGCCTGTTATTTCGAGGAGGCTTAGGCCTTCGCCGCCGAATATGTTCTTCAGCGACCAGTCAGGGCTAATTTTGCCGTCGGAGATGCCCTGTGCGGCGAGGAAGTGGTTTTCGTCCACACGCACCTTCTGGCCGTACTGCAGGTCGATGACGACAGGGTCGCCGAAGCACTCGAGGAACACAGTGGCGTCGCCCGAGAGGCGTTGCAGCAACGCGCCGTTGCCGCCGAAGAGGCTCGCTATCGAGAGGCGCGTGTCGATGTCCACATGTCTGTTTGAGGCGAAGTATGCTCCGCTCTTGCATATCAGGCTGGACGAGGGGTCTATCTTGACGTGGGTGATGCAGGTATGCTTGCCCAGCGCCAGGCGGCGTGTCTCGTGGGAGTTGTTGCGGAAATGGACTATCAGGAACGATTCGCCCGACAGCTTGGCGCCGAGCAGCTTGCCCAACGACTTGCCGTTGCCCTCGGAGGTCATCGAGATGCCGTCCTCGATGTATACTGTCGAGCCTCGCTCGCCGTAGAACTCCTCGCCGGGAGCGAGTTCCACCTGTATCATTTTGGCGAAATTGCCAGTCAGTTTGCAGTTCATGTCGTTATGTGATTTACAGTACGGTTACTTCGGCAGGCGGAGGCGGGAGGGTGTCGTCGGCGGGTGCGGGCTTGTCCTCTTGCCTGGTCGTTGCCGGCTTGGGCTGGGGATATGTCAGGCTGCTGCCATCGCGTCCTGCTTGTTCCGACTTTGTGGTAACGGTGTCAGACACCCACTTGAACAGCTGCTCTATTGAGGCTCCGTCTGCGGTGTCGAGGCGGAAAGTGTTGTCTGTCAGCTTGCGCAGCGGCTCGGTCTTGGCGTTCATGCCGGCAGCAAAGGCTGCCATTGTGCCGAAGTGGCGGCGCTTGACCTCTGGTATCATCTCGTTGAACAGCTGTATGTCGGAGGGCTTTCCGTCGGTCATCAGGAACATCAGCGTCATCCAGTCGCCCTTCTGCTCGCGAGTGGTGCGGCGCACCTCCCTGTCAACGCTCCCGCAGAGGTATTTCAGGGCAAGCCCCGTGTGGGTGGGGCCGCTTTCGGGGACTGTGATCTCCGGTATGCGGACATTTGACAGCTCTGTGAGCGGGAGCAGCTGCTTGACCTCGCGGTCGTACGTGATTATGCTGAGCCATACCGTCTCCAGCGCGTGAGGGTTGCTGCGCAGCGTGGAGAGCATTGTCTCGAGGCCGACCTTGACGGACTCGATAGGCTCGCCGCGCATAGAGCCGGAGGTGTCGATGAGTATGTAGACCGGTAGTCTTTGCATTGTGTTGTTATTTTGGTGATTGTGTTACGGTTGTGTGAGTGGGAGAGGGGAGGGAGCGCGGCGGCATCTCGCTGCCGCGCCCCTGGTATATGAGAGAATTTACAGTACGATATTCACTTCAGGCGGTGGCGGCGGCAGTTCGCTGAGGGTCTCGGCCTGTGCAGCTCCCTCCTCGACCTTCTGGCTCGAGGTGATGACCGACTGTGACACCCACTTGAAGAAAGCCTCGATTTGCCCCTTGTCGGTAGTGTCGAGCTTGACCACGTTTCCGGTGATTTTCTTCAGTGTGTCGGTGTGTGCGTCCGAACCGGCAGCACATGCCACCACCATGCCCCACTTCTCCTTGTTGAACTCGGCGATGCCCTTGTCGAGGTCGTCGGTGGGTGCGCCGTCAGTCATGATGAACATCATCGGCTTCCAGTCGCCCTTCTGTTCGAAGGTGTTTTTGGCGACTTCCTGTGAAGCACGCTCGGCGGCGAGTTTCAGAGCTTCGCCCATGACGGTGCAGCCGCTTGCGGAGATTTCCGGCGTTTGGAGTTGCGCCACTTCTGTCAGGGGGAGAATCTGCTTGGCGTTGCTGTCGAAGGTGATGATGCTGAGGTATGCAGTCTCCAGTGCGTACGCATTGCCTTTCAGTGCCGAATATAGCACCTGGATGCCGTTCTTTACCGCTTCGATAGGTTCTCCGTACATAGAGCCGGAGGTGTCGAGGAGCAGGTAGATAGGTAGTCTTCTCATCTTATTTTACTTTGCTATAATTAGTTAATATTCTTTTTATTGTGTGGCAGAGGTTCTTGTCGTTGTAGGCGTCTCCGATAGCCTTGAACTTCCAGCCGCTTCCGCTGCGGTAGAGTTTCGCCATGATGAGCGAGCGCGCTCCGCCGGCGGTGTGCGCCGAGGCGACGTTGTAGGAGGCGAATATCGAGGTGACGTTGGTGGGGACGCGGTCATACTCGTACATGCGGATGTATGCGTATGGTATCTTGGAGAAGTCGCGTCTCTTCTTCCAGAAGAACCACCATCTCTTGCGCTCCTCGCCGCAGACGTTCAGGAAGAAGAATATCTGCTGCACAGCCGGCGCGATGCGTCGCAGGTCCACGGTGATGTACTCGTTGTCGATGTCAACGCCCTTCAGCTCCTTGCCGTTGGTTGACGCGCCGTCGTTGCCGACCACGTCGTCCTCGGAGTGGCGCATCGAGCCGTCGCGGGTGACGAGCTTGCCGGGCATCAGCCCGTTCTCTGCGAGGAAGTATTTGCGGTACAGCGGCGAGTACAGGTGGTCCACCATGTTGCCCTGCGCATCTGTCATGATGCAGCTCAGGTCGAGGTCCACATCCTCGTAGGTCTTGAAAAGCCCCCAGATGTAGCGGTGCACTATCTGCCCCCAGTTAGCCCCCACGCAGAATGAGGTGAGGCTGGTGCCGTTGTCTTTCGTCAGGTCAATGGAATTGCCTTTGTCAAGTTCTCTTGCCATGATTGTGTATGAATGTGTTTCGGTGAATGTTTTTGGTGTTTGTGTATTGCTTAGTCTTTCGTGCCAGGGGCGTACTTGAATCCCCAGCCGTAGGCCTTGTCGCAGTCGGAGTGGCTGTCGTGGAATGTGACGAGCTTCTTGACCGTCATCGAGTTGTCGTCGCCTATCTCGATAGAGGCGATTGCGCAGAAGCGTTTCTTGGTGTCCTGCTCGCCCATGCGGACGATGACATCCTCGTTGCCCGGCACAGAGATGCGCACCACGGCGTTGGTCTGCGACCATTTCGCCGCGCCGTCGTAAATGAATGTGTAGACGGTTATGCGGCGTATCTCGGAGATGCCCTTCGGATTGACGAGTATCGTCTCGCCCGACTCCGCGCTTTTGCCAAGGTCGTCGCCCTGGTGCCAGATGTAGGGAGCTTGGGTGTAGCAGCCCTGGCGTGTCACCTGGTTGCGTGCGCCCCCTCTGCCGTGCGAGAACTGCAGGCCGTCGATGAGCATCTTGCTGCCGTTGCGCAGCTCGTAGAAGCAGCCCAGGTCGAGGTCGATGTCCTTGCCGGTGAGCTTGGCCATGAAGCCGCCCTTGCTCCAGTCGAGGTTGATTTTTATCTCTCCCTGCGGAGTCTTTCGCAGGTCTATGCGGTGGGTGTCGCCGCCCTTCTTGAGTTCTATTGCCATGGTTTTATGCGTATTTGTTTACGAGTTCGTCAAATTCCCCTTTGTGTCCCACGCCGAGAGCCTTGACCTCCCAGGAGCTGCCGGTGCGGCGCAGTTCAACAAACTCCACGGATACGCTCGTGGCGAAGTCCTCTGTCAGGTCGTAGATTACCTCATCCTTGCCTGTTTTGGGGTCATAGATGCGTATGTAGGCGTTGCTCACCTGGCTGAAGTTCTGCCCTCCTCGAGCCACAGCGTCGTAAATGCTCACGCAGATGATTATACGGTTGATGTCTGCCGGCACTTTGCGCAGGTCTATGTCGAGGGTTTCGGCATCGCCTTCGTCATCGCCCTCCTCGTTGTCGATTGAGCCGATTACTGCCATGTTCGGGTCTGTGGGACGGGATTCTGCACGCATAGCGTCATTGCTTTTCCACTTAGTGTATGGAACTATTTCTACAGGGGCGGTAAGTTTGCCGTCTTTTTCTGCTTTGAGTCTCTTCTCCGAGTTGTAGAACACGAGGTAGTCGTCTGTCGGTATCTTGTCGGAGGCATTGACCATGAACGCGGATACGTCGAGGTCAAAGTCATGTATTTTGGTGGCATCCTCATTGACATGCCAGCCCAGTCCGACTGAGAACTTTTCTAGAGTGAGGTTTGCTGAGTCTCCTTTCTTTATTCGTATTGCCATAGTAGTGTTATGTATGTATTTGTTTGGTTAAGCGTATTTCATCACGAGAGCCTCGAGGCCTCCGTTGCGGCCGTTGCCCAGCGCCTGGAACTTCCACACGCCGTTCTCGCGGTAGAGGCGTGCGAACTCGACGGCAGTCTCTGTGGAGAAGTCCTCGTTTAGGTCATAGCGTGCCAGCACGTTGCCGGTGTCGGTGTTGCGTATCTGTATGTACGCGCTGCTGATCTGCCCGAAGTTCTGGTGGCGCGAGGCGGCTTCATATATTGTGACGGTGAACAGTATCTCCTGCACATTCGGGTTGACGCGGGCCAGGTCAACGTGGAGCTGCTCGCCGTCGTCGCCGGTCAGGTCGTCGCCGTCAGACATCACCGCGCCGTCGGGCGAGGTCTGGTTATTGTAGAAGACGAAGAACTTGTCGCCGGGGATTCTCCCATTCGCGCCCAGCATGAACGCTGAAGCGTCAAGGTCGAACTCTTCGTCCGGGCTGGCGTTGGGAGTCCAGCCGAGTTCCACGGTCACGTGTGCCAGCTTGTCGAGGTCGAAGCTGAAACCTTTCTTTAGATTGATTGCCATATCGGTATCTGTTTTGGTTGTGTTTCGGTGTCGAATACGCTGCAAAGTTACAACAGCGTTGCGCCCCTGTCAGCTTTTCTGCAACATTGCGGTGTTAACCGGGCGTTTCGCCCCTCGCGGCACTGCAATGTTTCGGTTGTGTATGATTTACAATATATATTTATGGATGCTCCATGAAATTGCTTTTGGTGAATCACAGTCGCGAAATTAGCGGTTTGTCCGCAAACTGGCATCGTCGAGCCGTATGTTGTACAACAGAAAAGCTGTCTGTGCAGCGGGATTATATCCGATAGGGTGTAATTGCGGTGTCTGAAAGCGATTTTACCGCCGAACTGATATAATCTCGCTGATTTTTGTTAACTTTGTCCCCGATAAGATATAATCGAGCCGCCTATGACCAAGACCATACTATCTACATACGTCAAGGGGATGCGCAAGAAATACCGGTTGACGCAGGTTGACCTGGCGGAGAAGTCGGGTGTCAGCCTCCGTTTCGTGCGCGATCTGGAGCAAGGGAAGCGTACCCTGCGCCTCGACAAGGTGAACGAGGTGCTGCAGCTGTTCAACGCCCAGTGCGGGCCGGTGCCAATACCGTGTAGCGAGGATATGCCATGAGACGCGCCGCCGACAGCTTGTTTGATTTCTGAGAACTCTGAGAACTCTGATGATGCCAATGCGGCTATGCGCGGCAGGGGAGGGCGTTTGCCCCTCTGCCGTTTTTTTACTATTTTTGCACCCGGATTATAACTGAATTAGACAATGGTTTTACCTGTTTACCTGTACGGACAGCCGGTGCTCCGTGAAGAGACCGAGGACATCGACCGCGACTACCCTGGTCTGCAGCAGCTCATCGCTGACATGTGGGAGACGATGTACCATGCCGAGGGCGTGGGCCTCGCCGCGCCGCAGATAGGACGCTCCATATCGCTCATCGTCATTGACGGCTCTGCCGTGGCAGACGTGTTCCCCGAGTGCAAGGACTCCAAAATGGTGCTCATCAACCCCTACCTGGAGGTGCTGGAGGACGTGCAGCCCATTTCGCGTGACGAGGGCTGCCTCTCGCTGCCGGGGCTTTCAGAACCCGTCAAACGGCGCGAACACGTGCGCCTGCAGTGGCTCGACGAGGACTTCCGCGAGCATGAGCAGGAGTTCACGGGCTTCCTGAGCCGCATCATACAGCACGAATACGACCACCTCGAGGGCATGGTCTACACCGACCGAATAGCCCCTATACGCAAGCAGCTCATACGCTCCAAGCTCTCCAACATCGCCCACGGGCGCGTGCGCTGCGAATACCGCACCAAGGCCAACCATTCCTGACACATAACATATCATCATCAATGGCAGACGACAAGAAGATTATTTTCTCGATGGTGGGGGTGAGCAAGGTCATACCCCCTCAGCGTCAGATACTCAAAAACATTTACCTCTCCTTCTTCTACGGAGCGAAGATAGGCATCATCGGCCTCAACGGCTCTGGAAAGTCCACGCTCCTGAAAATCATCGCGGGGCTTGACAAGAGCTACCAGGGCGAAGTAGTGTTCTCGCCCGGGTATTCCGTAGGATACCTGGAGCAAGACCCGAAGCTCGACCCCGAGAAGACAGTGCGGCAGGTAGTGGAGGAGGGCGTGCAGCCCGTCATGGACCTGCTGGCAGAGTTTGAGCGTGTCAACGAGGCATTCGCCGACCCCGCCGTGCTTGAAGACCCCGAAAAGATGGATGCCCTGATCAACCGGCAGGGGGAGCTTCAGGACAAGCTGGACGCTGCCGACGCATGGAACATCGACAACCGCCTCGAGCGTGCCATGGACGCGCTGCGCTGTCCCCCGGACGACCAGCCCGTGTCCACGCTCTCCGGCGGTGAACGCCGCCGTGTGGCTCTGTGCCGCCTCCTCCTGCAGCAGCCCGACATACTCCTGCTCGACGAGCCTACCAACCACCTCGATGCAGAGTCGATAGACTGGCTCGAGCAACACCTGCAGCAGTACCCCGGCACGGTCATCGCCGTGACGCACGACCGCTACTTCCTCGACCATGTGGCCGGCTGGATACTCGAGCTGGACCGTGGCGAGGGCATACCCTGGAAGGGCAACTATTCCTCATGGCTCGAGCAGAAGACGCTGCGCATGGCGCAGGAGGAGAAACAGGCCTCAAAGCGCCGCAAGACACTCGAGCGCGAGCTGGAATGGGTGCGCATGGCTCCC
>DHKE01000037.1:0-30371 GCA_002404675.1 Porphyromonadaceae bacterium UBA4702
CAGCCGGAACGCAAGAAAAACCGCGTAAGAGAAACTCCCAGAACAAGCCGTTATGGGACAAAAAAAGGAAGAATTACAACGCGGAAACTCTACTTGTAGTCCTTGAGCAGCACCTGCAGCCGTTTGCGGGCAAAATATATCCGGCTTTTGACAGTGCCAAGTGGGAGTCGCATCGTTTCTGCGATCTCGGCATACTTGTACCCTGCTATATACATAGTAAATGGGATTTTGTACTCGTAGGCAAAGCTGTCGATGGCTGCGGAGATTTCTTTTGCGGCGACTGAGCCTTCCGGGGTTTCGAGGCCTGATTCCTGCGACAGGTTGAGGTGGTAGAGGTCTTCGGTAGTGTCAATGACAGTTGCGCTGCGCACCTGCCGGCGGTAGTTGTTGATGAAGATGTTTCGCATAATGGTGAACACCCACCCTTTGAAGTTGATGTTGTCCACATACTTTTCTTCATTGTCGAGGGCTTTCAGGGTCGTGTCCTGCACAAGGTCTTTGGCAGCGTCACGGCTTGTCGTAAGCTGGTACGCGAAATTCAGGAGGTTGTTCTGAAGTCCGAGCAATCGTTTCTTGAATGAGCTATTGCCAGTCATTATAGTGGAGAGCTATAGGTTATACTATGTGTTGCTTTCAAGTACAACGCCGGGCGGCGCGGCAAAGTTGAGAGGCGACTGTTAAAACGTTGGCGGCCAACTCACTTGCAGTCCTTGTACATGCCGGCGAGCGCGTGGACATATTCAGCCACCTCGCGGCGCACGTTTTCCGGCGAGATTACCTCGACCATATCGCCCATGCTGAGGATATGCAAAATGAAGTCGTATGACGGGGCAACATATACCTGAAAGTCGGCGTATGCCTCATCCTCGTCGTCCGGAATATGTGCTTTAATCTCGCGCTGGGAGGGGTGGATGGGCAGTGACCTCATATAATACAGGTGGCGGCCGTATGCGCGGACCACTATGTTGCAAGGCTTAACACCCAAGCCGACGACCACGCCGAAAAAGCGCGAGAAAAACTCTTCCGCGTCGAAGTCATCGGGATAGCGGAAGATGCGCTCCACCGGCTCCAACTTGACGATACGGTCCAGTCCGTAAACGCGCAGCTTTTCGTCTTCGCCCCTGCCGAGCAGATACCAGCGGTTCTTGTGCAATTTGACGCAATACGGCTCGATGTCATACGTCCTCTCCTCGCCGCCGAATGACCGGTAAGTCATGCGTATGACACGGTTCTCGCGCATTGCGGCGAGCAGCGGCGAGAGGAACACGAGGCCTGAAGGTATCTCCTCGACCAATATGCGGTCTGCAATCGACTTGTTGCCCGAGATTATATCTCCGACAGCGAAGGAATCGACCATCCATTTGCGCAGCTTGTTCTCTTCGAAGGCTTCGGGATTGCTGATATAATACTTGTAACCGTTCTTTTTAGAGCAGCATATAAATATGCCGTATGAAGTCGATATGCTGCCGCACCACCGCTTGAACGTGCAACGCGGCAGCGGTTCACCTCTGCTAAGTTCCTCATTATCTCTCCACTTCTCCGAAATTTCGGCAAGCGTGATGCTGCCTGCATCCTTAATGGTTTTGATGAGCCATAAATACTTCTCTGCCTGTGTCATGGTTTTGGTTGTTTGGATTTATATATGAATGATTTGTTGGTTCACGTGCCAAAGTTACAAATTTTCGCGCTGCCGTGCAAGTAAAGTCAGCACGGCAGCGCGACAGTGACATAGTATAAGCTGGTGGTTTATGGGACTGCGGCGCACAGCCTGCAACAGCTGCCGACAGCAGTCCGTATATCGCTTTACATTGCATCATAGCGCAAAATTAGCCGCATGGTGTCGCATTTAGTGATACACATTCGCAAAAACTGCGATTTTTCTTGCGCAAAAAACGGCTGCGCTGCCAAGCCGTTCATCACTCATCAAGCGGCAACGCAACATGCTGCAAGGCAAAAGTATCCGCCGCCGGCACAGGTTGCTCGCAGGAGCTGCGAGGAAAAATATGCAGATTTTGCCGCTGAAATTTTTCGTATTTCAGAATTTATTTATAACTTTGTGTCTGACAAAACCAAACAACAATTCAACGGCTCACCAAACTATACAGACCGATGAAAAGTACAGCAAAAATAGCATCTATTGGAGCTGCGGCAGTCGCACTGATTGTCGTGGCAATCGTGATTTGGAATATCATTCACAGAGGAGAACCGACAGCTCCGGACACGAAGTATCTGAAAGAGTACCACAACCTCACCACGGCAGCAGAAGCCAACAGTCTGAAAGGGGATAATCTGGCTCTGTTTGTGGACTATTCCACCTGCATCGCACAGGGAATGGCCTCACCGTTCTACCAGAAAATGGTGTCGCCGCTGACCGCCGCAACCAGGGAGTACTGGTCAATCAAGGGAGACACGATAGCCAAGGAAAGCGGCGACGTATACTCGCTGCTCAACAACGTAGTGGAAACGAACTATGCCGCGCTTGACAAGGCTATTGAGCAGATGGCAGAGCGAGACAGCGAATCGGTGATGCTCACCGATGGTGAGCTGTTCACGCAGACAATCACCAAAGACTCCCCGAACAACCCGTATATGCACAAGGCATTCAAGACATGGCTTCTCAAGGGGCATGACATACACATCCTTGCAGAACCGTACCAAGAGCTGTACAAGGGGAACACATTCAACAAGAAGCGGTTCTACATCATCTTCACCGATGACCGCATGGCCGGCAACATATATGACCGCATACGCGAGGTGGTAGACCTCAAGCAGTTCCAGCAGGTGGACGAGTTCCACCTGAGCGGCAACTACCTCTGGGCCGTGCCGGTAGACGAAAAGGGCAACTCCGCAAAGCACTCCACTCCGGCCGAAGAGCTGGCAGCTGAAGTCACTGGCTACGGCAACTATAACTATGAGGTACAGGACTGGCCAATCGAATGGAAAGACATCTATAACCTCGTCATAAATGCGCCGGACTCGATAACCGGTGAACCGCTGCCCAACGGCAAGAAAGTAATAAGCGGCCTACGCATCAACCGCAACGCCTTCGGCTGCTACCGCATCAAGAACATCGGCGTGCGGGCAACTGTCATCAACACAGACTATACCGACCTGTACAACAGACGAGAGGCCGGTGAGGAGGTCAATGCGTTAAAGCCCAAAAACGAAGTGCCGCTCAACAACTTCATCGTGTTTGACGCAAACGAGTTCTACAAGCACAGCAACGTAGACCTGTACTTTGACGTGGAAAACTTTGCTCCCGATGCCGAGTTGACAGGTGACCCGTTCAACTATATCAAGCTCGAAATCGTGATTACCGAGCTCGAGAACATCCTTGGCAACAGCATCGACATGTTCAACTTCGACTCGATGGTCAACGAAGGTCAGACCAACATCTCGATTTCGGAGAGCCTGAAGAACTGCGTGTTCGACCCGGAACTCACAGACCGTCTGAAAGGGAAAGTACTATACACCATATATATAAAGACCAACAAATACAGCAACTAAAATACATTCAACGACATGAACACCGTAATAAGAACGCTTCAGCAGCTTCACCAAGCACAGGCATACGCATGGGTATACGGGCTGATATTAGCCGGCATCGCACTCGGCATCGCAGTCCTCATCGCATTCCTCATACCATGGCAAAGCAACCGGCGCTGCTACATCAAACGCCGCATCTGGTTCATCGTCATCGGGCTGGCACTCCCCTGCTGCGGGTGGCTGTACCACACATTCTCTGTTGCCCCTCGGATCCACACCTCCGGCTTCAAAAGCATGTACCAGACGACCAACATGTATGTCCTGCTGACGAGCATCGCGCTGTATGCGGTCATCGGCGTTGTGCTGATGTTCGCATTCCGCAACTCTAAACTTGGCTCAATACTCGGCAAGAAAAAAGACTGACGACTATGGCACAGCAATTTTTCGTACTCGGCATCGGCGGCACGGGCATGCGCTGCATCGAGAGCCTCATCCACCTGTGCGCCATGGGGATGTTTGACGAAACGGAGATACACCTCCTCGCCCTCGACACCGACAAGAACAACGGCAATTTCGCGCGGCTCAAAGAGGTCAAAGAGGCTTACCTGAACGCCAAGGGGCTGAATGGGCAGCAGCGCACCACCCACAAGGACACGTTCTTCTCCGCCAACATAAAGTACTATGAGTTTTCTCCGGACTATGAACAGAAAAGCTCGTTCAAAGACGTGTTCAACTACGGCGACACGCAATTCAACCACCGCGAGGAGACCGACCTTGCCGACCTGGTGCTTGACCAAAATGTTGAGGAGTTCAACCTGCTGCACGGCTACCGGGCACAGACGCACCTCGGCTCGATGATGATGTACCAGTCTATAATCGAGGCTGCACAGGCCTCGGAGAACAACGACCTGAAAGAGTACGTAAGTGCGCTGATCGCAGCTACAGACGCCAAAGCAAAGGTGTTCATTCTCGGTTCGGTATTCGGAGGCACAGGAGCGTCGTCGATACCGGTAATCCCGCGAGCGTTGACACGCGCAGGGGAAATCATGAGCGGCGGCGGTTCCAACGTTCTGAAAAACGTGTATTTCGGGGCAACGCTGCTGACCGCATACTTCAACTTCAAAATACCAGATGCAGGAGAAGTGAGCCATGAGAGAGTGATCGCCACCAGCGACAAGTTCGCCCTCAACTCACAGGCAGCCATGATGTTCTATGCAGACGACACATCGGTCAAGCAGACATACCAGCGATTTTATATGCTCGGCACGAGCGGACTGAATTGGGACCCGCAAGCCGGGACAAAAACCAACAAGACTATCACCGGCGGTGCAGCGCAAAAAAACGACTCGCACTACATCGAACTGATGGCAGCGTGCGCGGCACGCGACTTTTTCAACACTGATGATGACCAGCTGGCTGCAATCAAAGGCAATGCAGAGGCAAAAGCAGAATACCTTTACCGCGCAGTCAACGAGTCTGGCAAACTGGAATACCAGGACTTCGTCGGCAAGGCAGATCAAACAGAGTTTGCAAAGCGGCTCGGCTGCCTCGTGGCATTCGCGATACTCAACAACGGGGAAGCCGACCTGATGGAATCAGCTCGCTGCGGCAAGGACAAGGAAATGCCAGGCTTTGAAAACATCGACCCGAGCCAAGTAAGATACCTGAAGGACTATTTCCGCCTGTTCTTCACCCGTGCAGACGGAGCCGGCAACCTCCACGAGGGCTGGCTGCAGCAGCTGCACCGCTCCGCCGGAGGTGGCAGCAACCTGATGCTCAACGCCAAACTGTTTGAGCCACGGACACTCAAAGCCCTGAACAAACTCGCTTGGAACAAGGATATATATGGAGACGATGCAATAGGCAAAAGCCACAAATTCTCAACCGGCTTGTTCAGTTCTCCGTTCAATGAGTTCAAAAACCAGTTCCTGTCAATTCTGAACAGCGACAAATCCACCGGGATCACCAACCCCGGGGAGCGGTTCTACAAAATCACATACGACACATTAGTGCAACTTTTCAAATTCAAATGATACGGCTATGTCAAAAGCACTTCTGATAAACAGCGAGGTGGTACTCGCAACTGGCACAGAACAGGGCAGTTGGTCACAGATGACCCAAGCCTCGACATATATACGCGGCATCCAGACCGGAGACATACTCAAGGACGCAGATGCCCGCACCCTCAATGCCCTTATTTCAGGCGTGCCTACGCCGTGGGCCCGCGCCAAGCTGTTCAAATACGCGCTCGATTCGCTCCATAAGCCCGACCCCAGCGAGGCGAAAGGGCTGACCAAAATGTACCAGATGCTCCACGGCGAATGGCGCGGACTTCTGGCAGTGATAGCACTGTATCCCGACCGCATCAGCTTCTCAAAGCCGGTGGTCATGAACACCAAGGGCGGAGACTATGACATCGCCGCAGCCTTCGGCCGCATGCTCTTTGACGACAGCGACGTATGGTCTGACCAAAAAGCATTGGCAACAAACCCCGATGCGCAGCCGTATCTGCACCTTATATATTACCGCAGCCAGCTCGTCGGCGGCACATCTCCCTTCACCGGCGTTTTCACCGGCGTGGACTATTCAAAGCTCGACAAAGCCTCTGACATACCATGGTACCGCAACGGCAAGTTTGAAGACCCGATGCGCTACCTCTCGCCGGAGCAGATACAGAAAGTCTACCTGTTCGTCAAGAACTTGGCCAGCCATGCCCAGCAGTTTGAGAGAGACATCAACTCCCAGCGAGGCAACAACAAAACGCCAATCGCCCTCGACGGATTCAAAAACATGATCCAAAAATGGCAAAAGGAGCTGGAGGCAAAAGGCAACAACCTGCGCGAGAAAGGGCCGGTGGCGCAATACGGGTCGCTGCGCCAGCCGTTTGCCGACCTGTTCGACAGCAAAGTCCCCATATACCTGAAGAAAGACTTCACATTCAGCTATACCGACGACGGCAATTCGGAGACGATATGCGACATCCAGGAGCTGCTGAGCGCAGACACATACGTCATGGGCTGGGCAGAGCCCGAGAAACAGCGGCCGAAACTTGCTGACGCCCCCGTCTACTTTCTCAAAGTCAGCGACATCAAGACCGGCGACACCGGCTATTTCAGCGTGCCGCTGTCAGAGAAAGGCATAGACATATTCAAGAACAACCTGGGCAGCATACTCGGATACACCGACGGCGGCAACACGCGGCTGACGGCGCACATCACCGATGCGGGGATGCTGGCGGTTTCGCTCGTAGTGGAGATAGACGGAGAGAGCGTCACCCTCAACGACCGCGAATACAACATCCACTGGGTGCAGAGCCAAGGGCGTGTGATAGCATGGCCCAACTTCGTCTCTGACAAGTGGAACAGGTATTACCTCTTCTCCGAGTTCTCCGACGGCTCGCAGGAGCATTTCGAGCCTGTATTCCGCTATAACAAGGAGATACTCAAGACCATAGACGGCAATTTCCTGACAGCGAAATACAAGCCGACACCCGAGGAGGGACGAAAAGTCAACATACAGCAGCTGGCAAAATACCCTGCCGGCCAAGGCGACGACCTGCCGAAATATGACATCATACAGGCCGACAAGCCCTTCTGCGGACTTATGGCATCGGTTTCCGTGGCTGGCAAGCCGCGCAATGCGGGCTTCCTGATGATGCGCAAGGACGTGGTCAAAGACCTTACAGACACTCCGGCAAACCAGCCCGCCGACATAGGCTTCGACTTCGGCAGCAACAACACCTGCGTATTCTACAACGCTGGCGACACCGGCGCAAAGCCCGTCGAGTTCGGCAATTACCGAGCAGTCCTCGTGGGGCGCGAGAACAACAACCCCAAGGCGATAGCCGAGAACAACGAGCTGCTGTTCTTCACCAACTACCCCTCGGAGAACGGCCAGATAAAATCGTGGCTGCATGAGCATGACTCACGCTACATCACCTACACCGAGGCAGAGGAGATAGCCGGCGGCGTGCCTGTAAACCGTCCGAATGTGCTGGTGCGTGAAATGAATGAATTCCAAATCACGACACAGGCTGGTGTGCTGCACTACAACATGAAATGGCTCGACGGCGACGACGGCAATAAAAAGAAAGGAGCGTTCCTCAAGTCGGTATGGCTGCAGGCGTGCGCTTTCCTGTACACAAAGCGCATCAGCCCGCAACAGATCATCTGGAGCTTCCCAGGCTCGATGATGGATTCCGACCGCAACAACTTGGGACTCATATACGAGGCTTTATGCAAGATAACCCCATACGGGACGCAGCCGACAACTTCCCGTGACAAGACCACGGAGGCGGAGGCTGTATGCAGCTATGCCATGTCAAAAGACTTCGGACTGACGAGCAGCAACATGTTCCTCGGGCTGGACGTGGGCGGAAGCACTACAGACATCATGCTGATAGCCAAGAACAAGGACAACGTAGCGTCGCTGATGCGCGAAAGCTCCGTAAGGCTCGCAGCGGGCGTGTTCTTCGATGCCGTGACCAAATCGAGACTGTTTCAGGAGGCACTCATCTCCTTCCATGAGGGACACAAGACAGACGTGTATGTCGAGAACATACACGATATGAACGAACACCCCGAGAAAGCGCCCTACTTCCTCAACAGCATTTTCGACCAGCTGAAGACACAGGGCGACTACGACACATTCTACGACTCACTCGCCAACAACGCCAAGGTCGTGTTCACAATACCGGCGTATGTGAGCGGACTGCTGCTACTCTACTCCGGCATGCTCATCGGCAAGGTCATCAAGGACAACAGCCTCGACAACATCGAGACTGTTGAAATCATGCCCTTCGGCAAGGGAGGCCGCATATTCCACTGGCTGCGCCATGCCGCCGGCACACACCCCACAGAGGACTTCTATTCCGACTGCCTGAACGCCGGGCTGAAGCTCATACTCCCCGAGAAAAGCCTCAGGACACGATACCGCGACGAAATCGAGGGCGACTGCAAGACCGAGGTGGCCCGCGGACTGTGCGCTCCCAGGCCGTTGGCAGTAGTCGAGACTGCCGCCGACAGCGACATCTGCGGCGAAACCGGAGTGACTTACTTCCAGAACGGAGAGAGAGTACCCGTTGCCGCCGACGAGGAGTTGACCGGCGACAAGTTTGCCGACAGCATGGGCAACTTCGACTTCAAGGATGTCGGCAACTTCAGGAAGTACATGGAGCTGTTCATCAACTTCGTGAGCCAGCGTACCAACATCTACCGCGATGCCGGCTCCTCGCTGAACGACGACCTCGACGACCTGCCCACACGCATCGCCCAGTTCTGCACCGACGACCCGGAATACCGCAAGGCGACACGCAACCAGCAGAGCGGCAAGGACAAAGGCTTCCACTACCACCAGCCCATCATCATCGCCGAGGGCGCATGCTTCCTGAAAAGCCTCGTCAAGAAGGTGTTCCGTTGACCCGTAGAGCGACATGAAGACCCTATCGCTATATGTAGACAAATGGTTCATAGCCGTTGCCGTCGATGTTGACGGCAACGTGCTGCCTTTGTCGCTGCCCAACGGCGAGGACCGCATCTGGCTGTTCTTCCACGAGGACACCGCCAACAACCGCATCGTCTACGGCAAGGGGAACGAAGCGCACTACCGCGACGGCAAGCCGCACTACATCGGCGACGTGTTCACCCTGATCGAGCAGGGCGACGCAACCTACTCCTACTACTCCGACAAACAGAAACGGCTGTACGACATATTCCAGGATGCAGGGATATTCAAAGACCTGCACAATGTGGCGCAGGAAGAAGGCACAGTCGATACCTACGTCTCGTTTTCGGAGGACGTTGAAGATATAGCCCGCCTGAAATTTCTCGAAGAGCTGAAAGAAGCGAACTTCAACGTCAAGGAGTTTGCGGCACGCATATCACACCTCGCACTCGAGGGATGTTGCCGACAGGGGACTCTGCAAGACCGGCTCTCCAAGCCTGAGCATTACCTTGCGCTCGAGGCTACCAACGAAAACTTGCACTACGTCATATATGAGAAAACAGCATTTGGCGACCAGTACTTGCTCACACGCGAAGACACGCTCCTGGGGTGCGGACTTGATATGCGGCGGAAAGCGTTGATTGAAACTGTCGTTGAGAACATCAACAACTCTACACATTTCCTCAAAGCGGAAGACCTGCCCAAGGAACACCGCCGCATGGAGCAATTCGCCGACAGCTGGCTTCAACTCATCGACAAACATGACCTGTCCTCGCCCATCTCCTTGCAAGGCATCACATTTGACTGTGCGCCAAACAATGCGTATGCAGTGACCATAATCAAAGAGCAGCTCGCAACACGAACAAACAGCATCGTTGAAAGCATCATACGCACCATTGTACGGTTTATCAAAGGTTGCAACCTGACAACCAACGACATAAATGGCATAGTATTCATCGGCGACACGTTCAACAACAAGAGTTTCCGCGAAACAATCAAACACCATTTCGCCATTGACGAGCGTGTGATGCATCGTTACACGGACAGTGACCTGCCGCGCATAGTCAATGTATACAGATACCTCGACTGCGGACAGTTTGCCGATGAAACCGAAGAGTTCTACGAAAGAGCGACAAAGGCGATAGCTGATTTAGAGCAGTACACAGCCGTTATTCTTCAGGCAGAAACAGCCTTTGGCGACCAAAGGTGGAGGGACGTAATCTCCTTGTGCGACAAAGCGTTGGATCTGAACCCGACTTCAGCCAAGGCCCAGCAGCTCAAAGAGAAAGCCACAGAAATACTTGATGATCTAACCGTAATCCAGCGGATAATAGCCCAAATTCCCGAACTGTGGGACAAGAAGCAATACTCATTGGCTATCAAGGAACTCAACCGAGCTCTCGAGATTGACCCAGGGAATCGAAACGTAAAATCTCTCTGGGAACAGACCAAAGAAAAACAGGAGCGACACATCGCCAGAATTAAAGTACTTGAAAGTCGAATCAGCGACTACGAAGTTCAGAATAATTACGCCGAAGCAATACGGGTATGCGAGTCTCTCATAACCGAAGACGACCCGGGAAACAAACCCAATTGGGAGAAACGCAAGGCAGGCCTTCGGGAAAAGGAAAACAAGCGCGTTAAGGAAATCGAGGCTCTCAAAAATAGAACCGAGGAATTAAACAGGCATCTCAACAGAGCCGAAACATTCCTTGAGGAACGAGCATATAAAAAGGCTGCCTACGAAATCGAGCGTGCGAAAGATTGCCATATCGAGGATGCTCGCATTCATGGTTTGGAAACCTTAATCAACGCAGCTCTTGACCAAATAACTGATTACGAGAGACAGCTAAGCAATGCCATTTCTGACAGCCGCTGGGAGGAAGCCAAAACCGTTTGCGAAAAGCTGATCGCTCTTGACACCAGCGATGAATGGAAAGACAAGCTGCGAGATATCAATGACCACATTGCCAAAGCAGCCAAGCTGAACAGCATACGCGCTCGAATCGAAGCTGCAAAAAGCAGCGGAGAATGGTCGCAGGTTGCCGCCAAGTGCAAGGAGTATCTCCAAATCAAGGAAGACACCGCAATTTCCGCGACACTGAACGAAGCCAACGAACAACTCCAATCCGTGGAAATACAACGCCAGTTTGACGAAGCATACGCCTCCGAAAACTGGAAAGAAGTCATCCGCCTCTACAACGAGTATTCCATACTGAAACGTAAGCCCGAAAACAACAAAAAGAGATCAGACGCTATACGTTTTCAAAAATACGGGAATAATGCTCAATCTGGGATTCCAACTCAAGAAGTTACAGAGCAACCAGCCGAAACTCCTTCAAAGCCAGCATCTCGTTTGCCGAAACCTAAGCCAAGGCCGTCTTCTGCCCCAACCGTTGGCAACACAACCGATACAACTGACCGAAAGACCCCTGCACGAAAAGGGACTCGTCCTCCAAAGAGGTTTTCTCAGCAGTCTGCTTCAGCTGTGGTTACGGAAAAGCCAGCAGAGCAGACGACCGAGACAAAATCAACCCGAAAATATCCAAAAGTAAAACGCAAATAACACACAGTCATGGCAAAGAAACTCTTTTCAGGTGCTGATTTCGACAAAACAATCAGCATAGGAGACCAGCTTGTTTTCGACAAGCCTGACCTCAAAACAATCCGCATCGACCTCACATGGAAAGGGACAGACCTCGATGTCTGCGCTTTCCTACTGGGAGACGATGAAATGATCCACGACATTCCTGATTTGGTGTACTTCAATTCAAAACTGCGCTGGAAAACTGAAAAGCCCTTCAATGACCCCGACTTCAACCCTCTAAAGGGAGAGTTCGACAAATGGGAGGACGAAAAGGAAAAAGGAACTTTCAAAAACCCAAGAAAATGGATGGATGCAACACTCCCTGTATCTCAAGACGGTTCAGTAATCGGTTCATGGGACGACATGGATGAGTCTGGAGAAGATGACGAAAACAACGAATGTGGAGAGACAATGCACGTGCGCCTTGACGAAGTTGACACTCGCAAATACGCATCTATTGTATTTGCTGCAGCTGTAGCAAAAGACCGCATTGAGAATGGTGAGAGTTTCAAAAATGCGATCGAACCAGTCGTCAGCATTTATGATGCTGACACAGACGAGCTGTTAGTTGAATACAAACTCGACCAAGATTTTCCTGACAAAGATGTTGTGCGCTTCGGTCGTGTCATCTATGATGAAAACACATACCTGTGGACATTCGAGCCGCTGGCAATCGGAGACAATGGCGGTATGATGTATCTCGCTACCGAAGTCTACAACTAACCTTTGTTCTATGTCTAACAAAAAATTATTCTCTCCGGAAGACTTCGACAAGGACAAAACATTGTTCAGACCCGAAGACTTTGACAAAGAGCCAAGAGAACCGAAGCCGTCTCCAGATTCGACTACGGCTGCGCCTACTGCCGCCGGTACTTCTGAACCGACTGGGGATGGTTTGCCCCCGAAGAAGTCGAAGGGATGGATTTGGTGGGTGGCTGCTGCGGTTGTCGTCGTTGCCGGCGGTGTGTGGTATTTTGCCGCACGCGACAACGGCGATGCCTCACAGCAAGAGCAGACGGCAGTCGTTGCTGCCGCTGAGCCTGCCAGTGACTCCTCGGCGGAAGAAGCGGCAATGCAGGAGAGCGGCGAGGTCGCGCCGGGCACAACACCGCAGACAGCTGATGCCGCTGCCGCTGAACCGGCTGTTCCCGCAACCGCTCCTGAGAATGACAAGCCCGCTGCAAAGGCTGCCGACAAGCAGCCCGCTGCCGCAAAGGCTGCTCCGACTGGCGACATCGAGGACACTGCTATGAGCGTTATACGTGGCAATTACGGCAACGGCAACGTGCGCAAGCAGAACCTCGGCGACAAGTACCAGACGATACAGAACCGCGTCAACCAGCTCAAACGCGAGGGCGCGTTCTGACCCTACTGCCAGTGTAGGGACACGGCGTGCCGTGTCCGCTGGGGTAGATTGCAGTAAATCAAATAATTGAGTCTATTGCTCGGCGGACACGGCATGCCGTGTCCCTACATTGCTGACAACAACACGATAGCACTACTGCGTTATGGAGCATACGCCATAACGCTGCCGGAAACTGACTATGGACATATTCGCAATCATAATCGGACTGGCCGTGTGGCTGGTCATACCGATACTCACCGACAGCGCATTCAAAAAGAAGGCGCACCGCCGCGCTGCCGCCATACTCTGCCGCATCGTCGGCATAGCAATCATCGCCGTGGCCCTGTTCAGATACCTCTCATCGCAGCTATCATGAAACCCTCAACGGCTATCCTGACGACAACAACAGCCGCCCTGCTGCTCATGGGATGCGCGAGCAACAACGGCAACAACGGCGGCGGCGAAACAGCCGCCAAGGCAGAACTGACCGAACAGCAGGACTCGCTGATGCAACACGGCTGGCAGATGCCGGCAACAGTCACAACCGGCGAACTGACCGAACAGTACGGCATACGCAACCGCTACGGCCAACAGGACAACTGGTTTGACATCGCCGTCGGCGAGGGGCTGAACGTCGCCGTCAAGGTGGTGGACGCAGCCACAGACGAGTGCATACGGTACGTCTATGTGGCAGAGAACTCCTCTGAGACAATCAACCAGATACCGCCGGGGCAGTATTACCTCAAGCTCGCCTACGGCCACGACTGGATGGAGCAGGAGCAGCCCGACGGCAGGACAGTGGGCAAGTTCACACGCGACGCCATGTATGAGCGCAGCACCGACACATTCGACTTCGGAGTGAAGCACTCGACGGCCATGGTCAACTACTCGCTGGAAATCAAGGTGAGCAGATCAGCGCACACAAGCAACTTCAGGACACAGGAAATCGACGAGGCGACATTCCTCAAATAACTGCACATCAACGTACTATCCCCTCCGTGCCTGCCGGTCGGCAGATACGGAGGGGATTCCATTCATGTCAAGTCTGCATGCTCTGCCACATCTGTCTCGTGATGCGGGCAACTAACTCTAATAATCAATTATGCACCATTATTTTGAATGATCTATTTGCAAACCGTGCTATGTAAATTCCAGACGCAGCCACGCGGATACGTCCTATGCCTTCGGCATCGAGCGCCACTGCAGCCACAAGTCTTCCGTCAGGAGTGTATACCTGGGCAGGCGAGCAAGGCAATCCCTGCAATGTGATGCAATCCCCGGTAACGGAGACCGCGCACACACGGCTTGCGTCAATGTCAGTGACAGACGAGTTGTCGAGTTTCACCTCTTGCCCTTTGGAAACAAGCGACTTCACGCCAGACTGGTCTACAGCCTGAACCATGTACACGAAGTCTGTCAGTCCGGCCGGGAGATTGTCAACCTTCCTGCTTGTCACGTTGCCGACCTCAAGGCCTTCGTAGCCAGGCACATTGACCTGCGCGTTGCCGCCTACGGAAATCACTATGTCGTCCATGGCAATCTCGCCCGTGCCGTAGCTGCGGAAAATGAAACGCACCTGGCGCACGCCTTGCGGTATGTCCCTGATGTCAACAGTCGTCGCCTCACGGCTCAATGACGTCACCGACATGAGGCTGACCCATTCGCCGTTGGCAAGCCCTTCCACCTCCAGACAGCTCTGGGTGTTGACCTTGACGCCCTTGTACCAGAAGCTGATGCCAAGCACGTCGTAATCGTAAGCCTTGGTCGTAATGCACGACCCGTCGACTGTCATCTTGGCAGACGGCACAGCCTTGCCGCAATACTCCTTGTCTTCGTAACGGGAAGTGTTCTCGCTGAACTCCCAGCCTCTCGGCAGCATGAAAGTCATAGAGCCGAACGAGCAGGTGTTGTCGTGTGGAGCGACCTCCGTAGAGGAAGCCACGGTGAGGATATAGCTTGCAGCCCCGTCCATAGGCTTCCAGTTGGCAGTGAACGAAGTGTCCGTGACATCTGTGGCCGGCAGCACCTCCGGAGTGAAGTACGGGAACGAAAGCTCAGGTGTCCTGACATGCATTTCTGGAGAAAGTTCGCTGCGCCGCGAGCCGTTGACAGCCCTGTACACTGCATAATAGTCAGTCGCAGCCTCAAGTCCGCCGACGGCGACTGACGTTTCACCACCGACATTGAAGCCTTCGAGGCCTTCGAGATATACGGGGCTTCCCCCCTCATCCTTGGTGTACACACTCACTTCGTATGACTTGGCACGGTCAACCACATTCCATGAAAGCCGGAACGAGACCGGGGTCACGTCTTCAGCCATGGGAGCCTCTGGCGTGCCGAACACGAAATCACCGCCGTCCACGTCAAATGTTATCACGCCGTCCGTTTCCTCGATGTTGGTAATCGGAGGCATTTCCTCGCCATACCAGTTCAGGAACGCCGGATTTGAGTCGGCAGTGAAGTCCGTCTTGCCGGTTGTGCCGGGCCACGCAGCTCCTGTGTCACTGTTGCCGGCGCCGTTTGCCTCCACCAGATCGACATACTGGTGCGCCTGGCTGTTGTTGACCTCATTGAGATCCCAAGTGCGCTGGTCGAAGTCGATGTGCCATATCAGCATGCCGTGTCCCGGCAGGTAAGTGTCCCACTTGGTCTGCTGGCGGTTCTCGAACAGGAAAAACTCATTGGTGTTGCGCGTAGGCATCAGGCAGCCCTTGTTGGAGCTCTGCAGCTCGGGGAGCGTGACGGTAGCCGCCTCGCCGAGCACATCCATGTCGAGCCATCCCATGGCGTTGCGCTCGTATGCCGAATATGTCGGCGGAGTGCGGCTGTCGTTGTTGTACGGGCCGTAGTCCATGATTGACCATTTGCCCGGCGTGTATCCGTCCTTCACCATCCCGTTGGTGCAGTAAAGGTCAGGCAACCCCATTACGTGCGAAAACTCGTGGCAGAAAGTGCCGATGCCGTCAGGCAGCCCCGCCTGTGTCTGCCACTCGTTTGAACAGGCGTAACGGCTCACGAGCACACCGTCTGCGAGGAACTCCTTGCGCTGCGCCGTCAGTTCCCAGGCATGCGGCCAGATGCACTCCGACGGCCCGCCGTCATTCTCGCCCTGGCCAGCATAGAACAGGTATACATTGTCGAGTTTGCCGTCCTTGTCATTGTCATACTGGCTGAAGTCCACCTCTGGGTCAAGGAGCTCAATGGCATGCACGACCATATCCTCGGGCCGGCTGTCATGGCTGTATGCAGTGCTTGCCCCATAATAGCTTCTCTTGTAAGGCAAAGTCACCGGGCCGTATACGTCAAACTCGGGTTCAAACTGGCCGTTGGATGCATCCATGTAATAGTCCCTTGCCGACCCCGTGCCACGGTAGTCGCTGAAACCCGGCTGGTTCAGCAGGTTGGTGAAATACGTCTTGGGATCGTCGAGCCGGAACTTCACGTTGGAATACTGCACCAGTATCACGAGGCCCTTCACCTTTCCGCTCTTCGGGAACTCCGTTGAAGACAGCCCTATGCCAGACTGCGGGATTATGCGGCGCGGAGCATTGGCCTTGGCGGCCTCCGCTTTCAAGCTCCGCACGAAGTCCTGCTCCCCGGGCGCGTTGGAAAGCCATTGCTGCAATGCGGAGGAACGCACAGACACATCGCACGCCTTATAGTCAGAAGCCACCGGCATGCCGTTTTCCATGCTGGCAAAACACAATGTGCCATCCTCGCCGGCCATAAGCGGGTATCCGTCTGCCGACAGGTAGTAGTGGAATGACTCGTCGCCATGAAGCGTCACCTTGACGGTTGTCCCATCCGGCTGCGTGAATGTCAGCACGCCCTGCTTTGCCGGTATGGCAAACGCAGTCGCCAATCCGGCCGCGAGGAACAACGCCCCTGCGTATCTCTTGATATCAATCATCTTTGCCATGCTGTCCTCTGTGTCATTTTACCAATACCTTTTCCGCCTTGCCGCCGCATACGCGGATGTAGATGCCGCGGCCGAGGTTGTCCTTGTCCGCCTTGCGTCCGTCTATAGTGTAGTATTCAGGCGCGGCATCAGTTTCGTCCGAAGCTATGTCTTCTATTCCAGCGAGGTCAACGTAGTCGCTGTACACGATTTTGTAGACGTCGCCCCAGTCGCCCTCGGTAGAGTCCTGTATGGGCGTAAACTCGCGGCGCAGGTATTCTGTCGGGTATCCGTTTGTCGGGTCATAGGCCACATCCCCTGCCACCCAGCTCTCTATCGAGGCGTGGCCGAAGAACTTGTCGACCTTGGCTTCCGTCAGGTTGTAATACTCGTCATAAGTCTGGGTAACGTTCTGTATCATCTCCGTTGTCTCTTCATAGTAGGGACGCAAATCCTGAAGCATGACTATCTTCTGCTTGTGCCCGCCGTATGGCAGGTAAGTGTACTCGCTTGTCTGCGTGGTCGGGAACATGCCGGCGTATTTGTACTCCAGAGTAGAGGTATAGTCCTCGCCGTCATACGTGACTTGCATCTTCACGTCGGTAATGAGCTTGTCCAGCCCGTTGACAGTGGCAGACTTGATTTTGTTGTTGCCTGTCGTGATTTCGTTCAAGCTGATGATCTGGCCGTCCGTCTCAAACCATTCGCAGTCAGAATACACCTCGTCAGCGCTCCACTCGAAGTCGCCGGTCTCGGCGTTCTGCCCCAATGAACGGGCTTGGATGGTCTTGGGCGTGCGTCCGTCGTATGTCGTGTGTATCTTTTCGACTTCGAGATATTCCTCGTCATACCATGTTGAGGCAGTCATATCCACGATGTCGCCGTTCTCGTTACGGGTGATGACCTGCTTGTAGGATTGGTCATCCGTGACCCACTCGCCGCCCAGGTAAGATTCCGACAGCTGCTCTGCAACTGTGTATTTGAGTACAGGGTCGTAAGTTATTCTCTGCCGCTGGTAAGGGCCGAGGTTGTCAGGAGTGTCACCGACTGTGATTTCCACGCTCACAGGACGGCCCAGATCATCGTATGTCGTTTTAATCAGGGCAAAGGGCACGATAGTCGTATTTTCCTTCTCCAGGCTCTCTTGCAATTCGGCAATAGTACGTCCCTCGCTGTCGTATGTGAACGAGTATTTGCCTATGTCACGCCAGGAAATGCCGCTGAACGTCGAGTAAATCGCCGTGCCGGGCTTCCACCTGTGTTCTGCTCCGTTGCTGCGGGCTGCCTGCGACGGCAGCATGCGAGCCTGAACGCCGACCGCTTCCTTTTGCCGCTCGCGCAGAGCCGCCGGCACCTTCGAGGCGTAAGGGTTTGCAGTCAGTGCGTACTCGGCAGCATTCAGGGCCGCCGTGCTTGCGGCCAAGGCCGCTGCCAATGCGATGCTTGTTTTCAGTCTCATGGTATATCGTGTTGTTATCAGGGCATTTGACACCCCAGCGGCGACTCTGCGCCGCCGGGGTTCTCTTGTTGAAAAGTTATTATCAGGACCTGCAGTTATTTCACAATTGCCTTGCTTGCCTTGCCGTCAACAACTATGATGTAAAGGCCCGCTGAGGGGAGAGTGTATCCGGATGCCATTCCGCGGAAAAGCACACGGCCCTGAGTGTCAGCCACACAGAGGTCATGCTCGCCGGGCAGGATGATGTCACGTCCCTGAACGGTCATGTTGCCGTCTGCATTGATGTCGTCAACAGCGCTGACCTTTTCGATGATTTCGGGAGTGCCGGACCATGCGCCCTTCCATATATGGTTGACACCGTCAGAGAATTCAAACTCTATGGTGTATTTGCCGTCACCGTGGTTGGTGACTTTCAGGTCGCCGCCAGTAGACGGAGCATACGTGTGGGGAAGTCCTTCCTCGTCGAAGTCTCCCATGTACCAAGTGCCCACCAGGAGAGATTCAGTCTTGCGGCCCTTCAGGTATTCGCCCGGCCAGAGATTAGTGGAGCGGGAAGCGGTGTATGTGCCCGTAAGGATGCCTTTGGCAATGAGGCGGGCTTTGGTCGAAAGCTCAGTCTGCATGCCGTCCTTGCGGTCGCCGGTGGGAAGTATCTTGATGAGCCAAGTCGAAGCCTCGCCGCCGTAGCCGTAATAGTCAGCGTAATATTCAAATGTAGCCTTTGCATCCGTGAGGTCAAGCACCTTGTTCTCGGTGAGGCCGGAATCCGGCATGCCGTCCAATGTCGGGATTTCGCCCTTGTAGTTGAACTTGACAGAGTACTTCTCCGGAGTCATGAACTCAGCGGTTATGGTGCGTTCTTTGCCCTCTCCGGCGATTGTCACCGTACCGGATTCGTAAACGCCCCAGTGGACATCCTGAGACTTGCCGATGTACTCAGCGTATGAGCCGGCAGCGTACTCCATGCCCGCAAAAGCGACAATCTCGCCCGGGCATATTGTGAAGTCCGCCCCATACTCCGGGGTGACGGCATATGTTCCGTTGGCAATGACTCCGTCTGCGCTGAAAGGCACGTACATCTCCGTATGGAACTGTGTGCCGGGAAGGTCGCTCATGTCGAAGCCGCCATATTCAGGGTCGTCCTTGGGCAAGTCGCTCAGGAACAGGTTCACCTTCATGGTCTTGCCCGACTCGTCAAGCCCCTTGTAGTATGCGAACATGTCCTTAATCTTCAGGTCGAGGTTCTTTGTCAGTCTGTTGGTGCCATACATCTGGCTTTGGTCGTCATACTCCACGAAGCGCGACTTGTACGTCACATGGTGCTTCTTGCCGAGCTCGTCCACGAGTACCAGGTCATAGTTCCAGTACGTGTAACCGTCGGCTTCGGTAGTGAAAATCTTGAGGTGCCCGTCAGTCACCTTGCGCTCCCACTCATAGTTGCCGTTTCCGTCACGCTGGTATATCATGGCGGAATTTTCGATGACCATGTCTCCCTCCTTGTTGCTCATAGTGTAATCGCCGGTAGCGGGCATCGGCTCCTTCTGGTCAACGGGGGCATATTGGAATGTCAGGAACGAGTAGACCGTGCTCTCATTCTGGGGCATGCCGTCCGAACCGAGGGCTTTTGTGCCGAGGATTGTCTGGAAGCCTTGTGTGGTGTGGTCCTCTGTGTTCGTGTTCATCAGAGAGCCGTACCATATAGAGGCACACAACACCGGGATGTTGAGATACTCATAGTCGTATGTCTCGGCTTCGCCCTCCGTACCCTCGGCGGATTGTTGAACTGACTGATGCCCACGCGCGAGCATTGCAGGCGTCTCCGCCATGACTGCCGGAGTCCCTACGGCGACTGCACAAGCAATCGCTAATGTTTTGAGAAAATTTCTTTTCATGTTAGTTTCGTTTTCGCCAGCTGCCGCCAGCTGTTTTGTTATTTGTTGGAAGTTGCAATCGACGCCTAAATTACATTCCAATTTGCACACAGCAAAAATTTCCGATATTACAAAACTGGGCAATCCGTATTAATTGACTGATACAAATATGATAACATTGCAGGCAACATTTATATGACATCAGCACATACCTCATTGATTTACAACACAATTACCCTGTGCCATATATCATTTCAAGCATCAACTGCACTTAAGGCACAATAGCCTGATCATGACCAATGTAACACACGTTTTCGGAAGACTGTACCTGAACTCATAGCCGAACACCAGGCCGGCAAACGTCCTCCGAGGCTCCGAACAAGCAAGCCCAAGCGAGACCAACGCCGCAAGCACAAATGCGGGTACACTGGCCAGCCGCAATTCATAATGAAATATCTGGTGTCCGGTAAAAATCTTTCAAGCCCAATAGCCTTTTCTCTTCCTCGGACAGCCGATATATTGAACGTGTCCAGAGCGTCATTGGGTGATGAAAATTCATTAGAAGAGCCCGAATTGGGCAAATACGGCACCCTTGTCAATGAATGCCACACGACAGGAGAACATTTTTAGCGGACGGCCGACACACAACCAATGAAACAGAGGGCTTGTCAATGCATGAACCCCCTCTTGACAGCTGGTTAAACACATTTACCGGACACCAATAACAATGAAACAATGCTTGCCAAGGGCAACAAAAAAATCGGGCATGCCCGAAGGCACGCCCAATGTGGGAAAAGATGCCGGCAATTTTGTCAGCAAGTGTCAGATATGGATTGTCAATGGCTGGTGTCAGCGAACCACAACCTTGACAGCAGCATCGCCATAGCGAACTACATACATGCCAGGAACGAGGTACAGTGTGCCACTTGCGGTTATTTCGGCATCATATACCACAGTGCCGGCCATCGTGCATACGGAAACTGCAATAGGCTCATCAGCCTCAACAGAGATGAAGCCCTTGCCGGCTGAAACGACGGCATTGCCAGCTGCAACTGCTTCCACACCGTTCTGCTTCTTGAGCGTTATCGTGTATTCGAGCCAGTCGCCGAGCTGCATTCCGTTGATTTCCTGCTTGTCCGGCACCAGTTCGCCGTATGAGGTCTCAAGCATGTACGGGTCTGCGTTCACCTCTGTCAGTTCCATGGAGAACTCGCCTGTCATTGTAGTTGTCTGCTCAGCCACGACAGCATCGTTCTGCTTCAGCTGAACCTTGGCGCCCTCAAGGCGGTTGTTGCTTTCGTCATAGACTATGCCGGAAATTATCACCTTGTTCATGCGCATGCGGATGCTTAGAGGCTCGGCAATGCTGCCGTCAGCCACAGTCACCGCTACTGACGTGGGCAAATAGCCTTCAGCCGAGACACGCACTGTGTACTCGCCGTCAGCCGGCATATCGTCAGGCTGGTCGAAAACCATCTTGAACTCCCCGTATTCGTCAGACACCATACTGTCTATAACCTCGTCGCCTTTGCACAGCGAGACTTCAGCACCCACGATGCCCTCACCGTTGTTGTACTCGCGGACAGTTCCGTCTATTACAAGGGCTTTCTTGAGCTTTATGTCAACAGTCAGTGTGCTGCCCATTGAGGGAGTCTCTATCTCGACTTCCTTGGAGATGTAGTCATCAGCTGAAGCGCGGAGCGAGTATTTGGCTCCTGCGTTTACTGATGTGAGTTCAAAGTTATAGCCCGACCATGAGGAAGAATACACATACTGGCAGTCCTTGCCGTCCTCGCGCACCCATATCTCAACGTGGTCGATCACTTCATTTGTCGCCTCGTCGTAGACCTGTCCCTTGATATAGCATTTCTCGGTCTGCAGCATTATCACCTGGTCAATAGCCTTGCCGTCAGTGAAGTTGACGTCTTTGGAGACAGGGTTGTAACCGGATTTGTATGCAGTGAGGGTGAACGTGCCGTTCAGCTCGCGGCCATCCACAGTTATAGTGAACGAGCCGTTGTCGGCGGATGTGGCAGTGCCAAGGACAGCTTCGCCCTCAAGGAGCTTAATCTCCGCGCCGCCTACCTTAACCTGGTAATTGTCATACAGCTGAACCGTTCCGGACACTGACGAAGAGAGCTTGCGGTTCGGGTCTTTCTCAATTATAATATCCTTGCTGAAAGAAGTGGCGGTCAAGTCAAGGGTGATTTCCTCTGACACAGGAAGATATCCTTCCTTTGATACGGAAATGACATACGGTTCGGCGAGAGCCTCCTCCACTTCAATCTCATAATAGCCGTTCCAGTCGGTCGTATACGTGCCGACCTCGTTGCCGTTATGCGTGATTGACACTGCGGCATCCTCTATGCCCCTGGTGTCCTCCTCGCCATCAACGGTGACTTTTTCCATAACCCAGCCTTTGACAGTGATGGTCGGATTGCCAGTTTGGATTTTTGACAATTCGATGTCAAAAGCAGGGGGCATCCATGAGCTTACGTTTATTGTCTGCGAACCGGGTTCGTAACCGTCCGCTGTCACTTCCACGACAAGCTTGCCGCTTGTCACATCCTGACTCAGGGTAATTGTGCAGGCTCCGTCCGCATCAGTCACGCCTTCGCCAATCAGAGCGTCATTGTAATGTACTTTCACGCTGGCGTTTTCTATGCAAACCCAGGATTGATCCGCGTCACGTACCTCGCCAGTGACCGTAGTGTGCGCCGCAGCGCTTCCCATGCCAGCGCACAGCAGTGCTACGAGGGACATGAGGAAAGTCAATAGTCTGTTTTTTCTCATTTTGGTAGTTTTTTAGTTGTTTGCCGATTGCAACTTTGCGCCGAAGTTAAGGTTATCCAGCAACGCCACCAAAAAATCACAGATAACAAAGTGATAAAACGCCGCCATCGCATACGGTACACGTTGGCCACATACCTATATTACAAAAAGGCAACACTTACTGCTAACATGCGTATTTTCAATCTATTGCAGATTTTATTCCCATTTCACCAAGCCTGTATGCTCTATGATTTGTATTTGTTCAGGAATTCCTGCAATGATGTTTTTGAACCGGTAAGCCCCAACTTGCTGCGCAGGCGCGTGCGAGCCATTTTAACAGCTTCGTTGCTCTGCCGCGTGATGTCCGAGATTTGCTTGGTCGACATGTTTTTGGCAACAAGCACACAAATGCGGCTCTCGTTGGGGGTCAGGTTCGGGAAATCCTTTATCAGCCGGCGGTACATCTCAGAGTCGAAGTCGGGTATGTATTGCTCGATTTCCCTGGTTGTGCTGTCATTTTGCGTCTCCTTCAGCATACCGGATATTTCACGCAACTCCGGGGCCAGCTTAGAATTGCGGGTGCGCTCAACGGCCTGGTTGAGGCGTTCCATTGCAGAACCGATTATCTTGCAGCACCGGAAACAGCGGATTTGCATGACAGAGTTTTCCTCCTTTATCCTGCGGTCAAGACGCGCCTCGACAAGTCGTGCTGTCTTTTTTCGCATCCAGTAAACGGATGCTACGACAGCAGCTGCCAATAGAAAAACTATGGCCGAAAGAATGACAAAAAGCCTGTTGTCAGCTCTTTCGGAAACGGATTTTTCAATCTCCTCCTCGCTGAACCTGTTGTGCAAAGCGTACAGCTTCTTAAGGGTCTCGTCCCAGCCTATGCTGTCATAGAGTTTTTTGTAAGCATACAAGTACTTGTAAGACATTTCATTGTCTCCGACGCTTTTATACAGTGAAGCGAGGTTCTCATACAGGTTGAGCGTCAAGCCGGGGAACTCCCCCTGCCCATAACAGGCCAGCGCAGACTGGAGGCTTTCTATTGCTTTAGGGATGCTGTCTTTCTGTATGTATATCTGCGCCTTGACAGTTGCCAAATGCCCTTTCTGTGAAATTGATTTGGTAACCGGTTCAGCCTTGCGGCAAAACTTCATAGCCGAGGCATAGTCACCTACAGAGGTGTATGCGCCGGCAAGGTTAGCATACAGTGTGCTCAGGGCTTCTGTGTCATTGCTTTTCTCAGCCTTATCGACAGCCTCATTGAGCAGCTGGATGCTTTTTTTCTTGTCATTTTCCGTGCGGAAGCTCAATGTCGCCTCGTTGTTTATGTTCTGCGGCAAGTCTTTGCCTGCTGTGTCTTCGTAAGCGATGCGTGTGCTCTCCCGCAGATACCTGTGGGCAAGTTCTTCATCTCCAGCCTTATGGAAAATCACTCCCATAATCTTGTTGTAATCAATCAGGCTTTCAGCGTCATCCTTTTCTATGCCGAGGCTTGCTCCGTGAACGCTCATCAGGGCAGAGTCGAGCCGTTCAAGCCGCAGATAGAGTCGGGCATTGCATAACAGCTGTTTAGCCAACGGCTTGCGCATATTGTTGGCTGCGTAGATGCGAGCTGCCGTTTTGCTGAAAGCCAATGCTTTGGAATACACCTCCCGGTCGTTTTCATAATAGTCAGCAAGAAACGACGCCATTTCGGCAATAGCCGGATGAGTGGCTGCCGTGTCAGCCTTTGACAAAAAGATTTCCGCATAT
This sequence comes from Porphyromonadaceae bacterium UBA4702, assembly GCA_002404675.1. Lineage (GTDB taxonomy): Bacteria > Bacteroidota > Bacteroidia > Bacteroidales > Muribaculaceae > Lepagella. The sequence goes on from DHKE01000037.1 coordinate 24,619, forward strand.
TCAGTTGCCTTGCTCGGCTTCTTGTCCTTGTTTTCCTCGTATAGTTCATACACTGTCATATCGGCGCCCTTTACCTTCGCAAGGGCTGCATCAGCCTCGGCTGAAGAGGCAGGACTCTCGGATTCCGGGCTGCACGCCGACAGTGTCGCCAGCGCCCCCAGAGCCAAGACAAGGGAAAAGCGTCTCGCAATCTTGATTACATTGAAGACTATATGTCGAAAACTGCGGATAAATCGGGCCATAGTCATTGCAGATATAGTTTGCCTTACGCAAAATTAAGAAAACGCCTCCACATTCGCAACACAAAGAGCCTCAAATCAACATTAAACAGTTCCAAAAGGGCGACAGTACACCAACGCGCTTCCCTTAGGCTTCGGCACACTCCCTTTCATACACATCACATTCATGCCGCTAAATCACGACACAAAAACAGGCTTGTACTTGCGGCGCATTGATTTTTTATCTAACTTCGCAAAAAAACAGGATACTATGAACAGACTATTCTCAATACTCACCGTAATGCTCTGTGTTACAGTGGGTATAATCGCCCAAGATGAAATACCGGGCATGGCTGTGCAGCCAGCACTTCTGAAATGCCGCCCCGCTTCATTCCAGACGGCAGACAATTCAGCTGCCACGCTGCATTACAAATGCAGGCAACGCATGGAGTCAGACGACACCGAGCCGCTGGAAATCTCCGTCAAAACCACTCGCGGCGGCGAACTGGCAGAACTGCTGGGCGACAACATCAACAAGATTGACGCGCTACACGTAGAAGGTCCGATAAATGGTGCGGATTTCAACACGCTCTGGAGCAGCTCTTTCAACGGCAAGCTGAAGGTCATCGACCTGGGCAAGGCCTCCGTCGAAAACAACATTATCCCCGACCATGCGCTGTTTCATACTGATGAGCAAGTAGACTGGGAGACCCTCCAAATATCCACCATCTGGCTCGAGAAACTGGTGCTACCGGAGGGGATAACCGAAATCGGCGAACTCGCATTCGCATACGCCACCACACTGACCGAAGTGAATTTCCCGTCATCACTGCGGACTATCGGGCCGGCGGCATTCACCGACTGCATCCGGCTGACCACGGACCAGCTGAAATTCGGGGACAACCTTGAGAAAATAGGCGACCAGACGTTCTACCAATGCCAAGGGCTTACAGGGAGCATCCACTTGCCCGAATCGATGAAAGTCATTGATGACAGCGCATTCTACAGGGACAAAATCACCGACATCAATTTCCCGGCATCGCTTGAATACCTCGGGTGCATGGCATTTGCAGGCTCAAAGCTCAAAACGGCAATTCTCCCCGACAACTGCTATCTCTGCCCCGACGGAGGCCAGTTTTATAACAATTGGGATTTGACAGAAGTACACCTGCCAGACAACCTGGAGTTTGTGCCGCGCCAGGTCGTCGGCGGCTGCCAGTCGCTGACAACTGTCAATGTGCCGCGCAGTGCGGCGGCAATCGGTGAATTTGCATACGACAACACCGGCATTGACCACATCGACCTGCCGCCGGCAGTAGAGACTATCGGACAAGACGCATTTCAAAGCTGCAACAAATTGAAGACCATAGTCCTGCCGCCCTCCCTGAAGAAAATCGGGAACAACGTGTTCAACCTGTGCTACGGACTGGAGAGCATCTACTGCATGGCAGAAGAGCCGCCAGTATGCACCAAGGGAATGTATGACGAGAGCAACCCGTTCACCTCACTCGACGCGGCAATGCCGGTATACATTCCGGTGGGAACACGCGAGAAATACCTTTCCACACCGAGCTGGAACTACTTCTCCAACTACATAGAAACCAACGACTTCCCGTATGCCGGAATCGTCAATGTCACACTTGGCGAAACGCAGCAAGACGGCACAACATACGACTTGTCCGGCAGAAAAGCCTATACGCTAGTCCCCGGCAACGTCTATATCCGCAACGGCAAGAAATTCATCCAGCGGTAACCTACGAACGCGAGTTCAGGATAACAGCAGGTTCGTCAATGCGGCTTAGCAGCCGAGCGGTGAGGGGATTGCCAAACAAACAGGCGGCTTTTTCAAGTCGCCTGTATTATTTTTTGCCCCATTCCTTATCCCGAACTCGCGTTACGAGGCTTGGGTATGCTGCTTCAAGGCGCGACTGTTCGAGGGCTTTTGCGTCAGTCGAGGGTGAGCGTCGAGGGTTTCTTGCTCTTGCCCCAATAGCCGGAATACGTATTGTAGCTGCGTGCGGGGCGGAGTACCATGTACGATGTTTCGTTCTTGTGTCCAAGCATTAGATGCAGCGTTCCATCATCGGCGAAATATCCGTTCAAATCGAGATTGAGGCCGTTGTATTCATTGTGATACCGTCCTGTGAGGCGTCCTCCAGACATAACCACAAATTCTACACTGTATGACCCGCCCCCAAGTATGCCGCTGCCTGACTTGTAGTCGTAGGCGATCCCTTTGCGCCCCAGTGATGACACATAATTTTCAAATGCCTGATCAGAGCCGTGCTTGATGTTAGGGAACGAGCTTGTGGCAAGTTCATCTCCTGCGGCTGCCGCTTCTTCGTCGGCGAGAGCTTCCACCTCAATGGCAGCAGACGCGGCCATTGAGTCTGCGACTTCAACGGCAGCGGTCGAGTCTGCTACGGCAGAATCGCACACGGTCACAGGGTCTTCGTATGTCGGGGTGTCAGATTTCATCACCCACCAGTAGAATAGCGAGGCTGCTGCGGCAAGGAAGATGATTACGCCGGCGGCTATGGCGATGACCCTGCCGGTGTTGTTTTTCTTCCGCATTGGCTGCGGAGGCATCTGGGGCTGCTGCGGCTGAGACTCTGGCAGCGGCGGCATTGCGGGGTGCATTGGCTGTCCTGCGGGCGGCGAGGGCGGTGTGGGCGGCACTGGTGCTGCTGGAGCCGGCGGCGTAGGCGGTGTGGGCATAGTTGGCGGCACGGAAGCCATGGGCTGCTGTGTGTCGATTGTGTTGTCAAGCGGTGTCCCGCATCCGTTGCAGAACCGCGCGTCGTCGGCATTTTGATTGCCGCAATTCGGACATTGTTTCATAACCGTGTTGTTTCTGTTATGGTTGTTTGAGGTTTGGGTCGAGGTTGCCGTTCACCCACGCATCTATCATAGTGCGTGCCAGGGAAGGCGGAGTAGCGAGCTCGGGCAAATCGTCGCGGCTGAAAAAACGCCCGGCACACAATTCGCCATCAGCATACGTCACTTCGCCGCTGTCGTATTCAGCGGTGAACCCTATCATCAGGTTGAATGGGAACGGCCATGACTGGCTTCCGAAATACCTTATATTCCTGATTTCGAGCGATGTCTCCTCTTTGACTTCGCGAGCCACGCACTGCTCGAGCGACTCGCCGGTCTCCACGAACCCGGCAACAAGGCCGAAGAATGGGCGTTTGAATGTCTTGGCGCGAACCAGCAGCGCCTCGTCACCTCGTGTAACAAGCACGAGTATGGCTGTGGCAAGCGATGGGAAGACCTCTTCCCCGCAAGACATGCATTTCTTGCTTATCTCAGTGGCCCGCTTCATCCGCGCACCGCAGACGCTGCACCAACCGGTCCGGGTGTCCCAGTATGCAAGTTCCGCTCCTTTGGCGGCGATGTCGTATTCGCCGGCCGGGAGGTATGCGTGAGATTTGCGCAAGTCATGCCATTGCTGTCCCTCACGCAGTTCGGGAACCGGCATTACGAGCGCGAACATGGGCGGCGTTTCTGACAGCATGTATTCGGCAGACACGTCACCGCCGGGACAGCGATGCGGCAGCTGCCACTGTCCGCCGCACCGCTCCAGGACAATCTGTCCGTGCGCGGTGACTACATACCTTGTACCGTCAGTCGTCTTCATTGGGCAAACGTGCTATCATCTCCCTTGCCGAAAGGCCTGTCACTGGATGCCGCCAGCCGCCGGCTATCTCGTTCATCGGCTCGAGAAAAAACCGCCGCTGCTCGAGTCGCGGGTGCGGCACTTTCAATTCAGGGGTATCTATGACCATGTCGTCAATAGCCACGATGTCGATGTCGAGGCGGCGGTCGGCGTATGTGCCGTCGGCGTTGCGGTGGCTTTCTGGCGAGAGGTTGTGTTCTATCTCCTGCAATGTGCGGAGTATCTCCGAAGGCGGCATCTCAGACTGCACCATCATGGCGATGTTGAGGAAGCGGTGCGGTGAGTCGTAGCCCCAGCTTTTCGACTCTACGGCGTGCGAGACCTCAAACGGGCCGAAGACGTTGCTTATAGCACGAACCGCACGGCTCAGGTTGAGCCGGCGGTCACCAAGATTGCTTCCCAGATTCAATATAACGTATGCCATGAAGCTGAGTATATGCTATGCAAATGTGTATCAGAGGGATTTCTTGACAGCGACTTCCTCGAAGCCCTCGATGAGGTCACCCTCGCGAATGTCGTTGTATCCCTGCACGGAGAGTCCGCACTCGTAGCCCGAGGTGACTTCCTTGGCATCGTCCTTGAAACGCTTGAGCGAACCGAGTTCGCCGGTATAGATGACGATGCCGTCGCGGATTACGCGCACCTTGTTGGTGCGTTTGATCTTGCCTTCGCGCACCATAGCGCCGGCGATGGTGCCGACCTTAGAGATCTTGTATGTCTGGAGCACTTCGGCAGTACCAGTGATTTCCTCCTTGATTTCAGGCGCGAGCATGCCCTCCATTGCGTCCTTGACCTCCTCGATGGCCTTGTAGATGACGGAGTAGAGGCGTATCTCGACACCTTCCTTCTCGGCCTCCTTGCGGGCTGCTCCGGAGGGGCGCACCTGAAAGCCGATGATAATGGCATCTGAAGCAGCAGCGAGCGTAACATCGCTCTCCGAAATCGCGCCCACGCCCTTGTGCAGCACATTGACCTGCACTTCGGGGGTAGAGAGCTTGATGAGCGAGTCGGACAGAGCCTCTATAGAGCCGTCCACGTCGCCCTTGACAACGAGGTTGAGCTCGTGGAAATCGTCGAGGGCGCGGCGGCGGCCAAGCTCCTCGAGGCCGGGACGCTTCTTGGTGCGCAATCCCATCTCGCGCTGCAGCTGTTCACGCTTGCCGGCTATCTCACGTGCTTCCTGCTCGGTGTCGAGCACATTGAAGGTGTCGCCGGCGGTCGGTGCGCCGTTCAGGCCGAGTATCAGCACCGGCGTTGAGGGCCCTGCCTCCTTGACACGCTGGTTGCGCTCGTTGAACATGGCTTTGACCTTGCCGTAATGCGTGCCGGCGAGTATCACGTCACCCACTTTGAGCGTGCCGTTCTGCACCAGCACAGTAGCGACATAACCGCGCCCCTTGTCGAGCGACGACTCGATTACAGAGCCTACGGCGTTGCGGTTGGGATTCGCCTTGAGGTCGAGCAGGTCAGACTCGAGCAGCACCTTCTCCATAAGTTCCTCGACGCCGATGCCCTTCTTGGCGGAAATGTCTTGCGACTGGTACTTGCCGCCCCAGTCCTCCACCAGATAGTTCATGCCGGCGAGTTCCTCCTTGATTTTGTCGGGGTTTGCAGTAGGCTTGTCTATCTTGTTGATAGCGAACACTATGGGAACACCTGCAGCGGAGGCATGGTTGATAGCCTCAACGGTCTGCGGCATCACATTGTCGTCAGCAGCGACGATGATGATAGCGAGGTCTGTCACCTTGGCGCCACGGGCGCGCATGGCGGTAAACGCCTCGTGGCCAGGGGTGTCGAGGAATGTAATGTGCCGGCCAGAGGAGAGCTCCACGTTGTATGCGCCGATGTGCTGGGTG
>DHKE01000037.1:30400-37911 GCA_002404675.1 Porphyromonadaceae bacterium UBA4702
ATGCCGCCGGCCTCGCCGGCGATAACATTAGCCTTGCGTATATAGTCGAGCAGCGAAGTCTTGCCGTGGTCCACATGGCCCATGACAGTGACAATCGGGGGACGCGGCACGAGGTCTTCCTCGGCATCCTCCTCTGTCGTAATTGCCTCCGACACCTCGGCGCTCACATATTCGGTAGTGAAGCCGAACTCCTCAGCCACAATGTTGATGGTCTCGGCGTCGAGCCGCTGGTTGATGGAAACCATCACGCCGAGGTTCATGCAGGTTGCGATGACCTTGTTGACGGGGATTTCCATAAGGTTAGCGAGGTCGTTTGCGGTCACGAACTCGGTAATCTTGATGATGCGGCTTTCGGCAGCCTCGCGCTCTGCGTTCTGCAGCTCGCGGTTGTGCATCTCCTCACGCTTTTCCTTGCGCCACTTGACGGCTTTTTTGGTCGTCTTGTTGGTAAGGCGAGCGAGGGTTTCCTTCATCTGCTTCTGCACGTCCTCGGTGCTGACCTCCTGACGGGCAGGACGCTGCTTGTTGTTGCCGCCGCGCTTGTTGTTTCCGCTGCGGTCATTGCGGTCGCCTCGCTGCTGGCCTCCATTTTGCTGGCCGCCGCCACGGCGGCGGTTTTCGTTCTGCTGGCTGGCGGCGGCTGCGCCGGCTTTCTCGATGTCCACTTTCTCCTTGCCGATGCGCTTGCGCTTCTTGCGGTCAGCGGAATTGGCATCTGCCCGTGGGGCATTGCCGTTTGCGCCGCTGCCCTTGCGGCGGTCGCCGGACTTTTTCTTGGGACGTGTGGACTGGTTCAGCTCGTCCAGATTCACCTTGCCGATGACTTTCAGCTGCGGAGCCGGTGAGACGGAAGAGAGGCGGAACACATCTGATGTCTTGGTCTCGCCGGCAGGGGATTCCTGCGGCTTCTCGGCCGGTTCAGCGGCTTTCGCCTCGGCAGGTTTCTTGTCCACCGCCTTTTGGGTGTCGGGGTTAGCCTTCTCTGCCGCCGCAGGTTCTGTCTGCCGTGCCGGTTCTGCTTTTCGCTCGGCAGGTTTCCGCTCTGTCGGGGCAGCAGCGTGCTTGGCATCCTCGTTTGCGGGAGCGGCTACAGGCTTGGCGGGTTCTTGCTTCGGAACGGAGGGCTTGTCATTCACAACAGCAGCCTCGGCAGGCTTGCCCGGCTTGGCGTTCAGGTCGATGTGGCCAACGACCTTCGGGCCGGCGAGTGTCGTTGTAGTCTTGATTTCCGCTGCCTGTCGACGGGTCTCCTGCTTTGCGATCTTGCGTTCATTCTTGCGGGCCTGAGCCAGGTGGTCAGACTTTTCCTTGGAATCCTTGTCCTTGCTGAACTCTTTTTTGAGCAAGGCGACGGCGTTGTCGTCGATGCGGGCGTTGAGGTTGCCCTCCTCGACGATGATGTTGCGCTTGCGCAAAAATTCGACAGCGGTGTTGACACCGACATTTAGGTCTTTGGCTACTTTACTGATCTTTGTGGGCATATATTGTTGTGAATGTTTTTGTCAGAATAAAATGTAAACTAACTGATGAGAGCCGCTCTGCCGGGTCAGTCTTCAAACTCGGCGCGGAGCACCTCCATGACATGCTGGAGAGTCTCCTCCTCAAGGTCTGCCTGTTCGAGCACTTCGGGGCTTGCGTTTAGGACAGCCTTGGCAGTGCCGAGACCGAGGTCTTTGAGGGTCTCAATCACCCAGTCGTCAATCTCGTCGCGGAACTCGTCGAGGTATATGTCCTCCTCGCCCTCCTCGATGTCGCGGTAAACGTCAATTGTGAACCCAGTCAGCATCGAGGCGAGGCGGATGTTGTTGCCCCCCTTGCCTATAGCGAGCGAGACCTCGTCGGGGTGCAGGAACACCTCGGCTTTCTTCTCCTCGACATTGAGGCGCATCGAGGAAATCTTGGCGGGGCTGAGCGCTCGCTGTATGAAGAGCTGCGGATTGGCGGTGTAGCAAATCACGTCGATGTTCTCGTTGCGCAGTTCGCGGACGATGCCGTGGATGCGGCTTCCCTTCACGCCGACGCACGCGCCCACGGGGTCAACGCGGTCGTCATAGCTCTCGACGGCAATCTTGGCACGCTCGCCGGGGATGCGGGCCACCTTCTTGATAGTGATGAGGCCGTCGTTGATTTCCGGCACTTCCTGCTCGAAAAGGCGGCGCAGGAAACGCTCGTCGGTGCGCGACACGATGACCTTGGGGTTGTTGTTGGCGTTCTCGACACATTTCACCACAGCGCGGACAACGTCGCCCTTGTGGAAAAAGTCGCCGGGTATCTGGTCTTCCTTTGGCATTATCAGCTCGTCCTTTTCATCGGTGAGCAGGAGTATCTCGCGCTTCCAGATCTGCTGCACCTCAGCGGAGATGATTTCCCCCTCGAGTTCCTTGAACTTGGAATATATGGCATCCTTCTGCAGTTCGAGTATCTTGGACTGGAGCGTCTGGCGAAGGTTGAGGATGGCGCGGCGGCCGAATTTCTCAAAGTATATCTGCTTGGTGACATCCTCGCCTATCTCACACTCCGGGTCGATTTTACGAGCCTCGGTAAACCCGATCTCCTTGTTCACGTCCGCGACCTTGCCGTCGGGGACGACAGTGAGGTTCTGGTATATTTCGCAGTCGCCCTTGTCGGGGTTCATGATTACGTCGAAATTCTCGTCCGTGCCGAACATATTGGACAATACTTTGCGGAAAGACTCCTCGAGGACACTTATCATCGTGGGCTTGTCGATGTTTTTCTCTGTCTTGAAGTCGCCGAATTTATCGACCATGTTCTCAGACTCTGCTGCTTTCTTTGCTGCCATAGACTTATAGTTGAAGTAGGTATTTCGTGTATTTTATTTCTGTGAAGCTGAACGTGTGCGGCACCTGCACCATTTTGGGCTTCTTTGCGCCCTCTTCGCGCACCTTCTCGGTCACAAGTACCGTAAAGCCGTCGTCACTGACGGTGTCGAGCGTGCCACGGTATTTCTTGCCGTCGCCTGCGAGCACTTCCACGTCGTCACCTACGTGCATCTCGTATTGGCGGCGCACACGGAACGGCTCGGTCAGCCCTGCCGACCCCACCGTCAGGCTGTAGTCTTCCTTGTCGCGGTCAAACTCCGCCTCTATCTGGCGCGACAGCTCGACACAGCGGTCTATGTCAACGCCTTCGGGGGAGTCCACGACCACCTCGATGTCGTTGTCGCCGGAGATTTTCACCTCTACCAGAAAATACCCGGTTTCCCCGAGGCGGCTCTCGACGAATTTGCTTATTGCTTCTTTGTCAATCATTCCAGAATATATAATAATCAAGCGTCCGCCCAGACATCAGGGCGACCGCCGCATCCACCGCTGCCGCACCTTGCGGGTGCGCCTCGCGGCCCTTTTCGGTACAGGGGACACATCTCAATGTGTATCTGCACTCTAAAAACGCGGAGGAGACACACAGTCCCCTCCGGAATACCGCTGCAAAATTAACAATAATTCCCTGCAATCACAAGCCCGACACCGCGCTGCCACCGATTTTCAGGCTATCCATTATTGTTTTGTTGCTATATTTATGTTTAATTAGCCATTCAATATTATTTTACCGCCAGCATTCCGCACGCCGCCTCGATGTCTTCGCCGCGTGAGGCGCGTATCGTTGCCGTGACACCATGTGAATTGAGGTGGCTGCGGAACATCAGCATCCTCTCCTCGCTGCACGGCTTGAGTTCAACGCCCGGAATGGCATGGAAGCGGATGAGGTTTACGCGGCAGTCGAGGTTGCCTATCAGCTTGATGAGCATATCGGCATGGACGATGTCGTCATTTACACCGCGCCACATTATATACTCCAGCGACAGGCGGCGCTGGTGCGAGAAGTCATAGCCGGAGAGCAGCCTCATGACCGCGCCGATCGGGAACGCCCTCTGCGCGGGCATCATCGATGCTCGCTCGGCGGTATCGGCGGTATGCACGCTCACAGCCACATGAACCTGCGTGCGGTCGAGCAGGTCTTTCAGTTCGGGCAACTTGCCTACGGTCGAGACCGTGATGCGCTTCGGACTCCACGCCATGCCCCACGGGGCAGTCATGATTTCCAGCACCTTGAGCAGCTGCGGCAGATTGTCGAGCGGCTCGCCCATCCCCATGAAGACAACGTTGGTCAACTCGTTCATAGCCTTGCGGCCCTCCACAGGCCTCGGGGGTATGCTCAATATCTGGTTGATGATTTGCGCCGCCGTGAGGTTGGCTTTGAAGCCCATTTTGCCGGTCGCGCAGAAATAGCAGTTCATCTTGCAGCCCACCTGCGACGACACACACAGCGTCGCCCTCTCCTTGTCGGGGATATATACCGACTCCACAAACCGTCCTGGGCCGGCGGCAAACAGGTATTTCACCGTCCCGTCAGAGGAGGCGGAGCTGCGCACCGGCTCTTCGCGACCGGTCACATAGTTGGCGGCGAGCCATTCGCGGTTCTTCTTGGAGATGTTGATCATCTCGTCAAATGTCCGCACCTTCTTGTCATAGAGCCATTGGGCAATCTGCTTGCCCACAAAGCGGGGCATTCCGCCGCTCCGCACCACGCCCTCCAAGTCGGCGAGCGTCATGCCTATGAGCGGCAGCTTCTCGGGGTTGTTAGATGTATGTTCGGCTGTCATGGTTGTTTCTTGTGCTTGGTTTTGAAAAGCGAGCCGCCGGAGCGTAAGCTGCCGACGGCCCATTGTGTCAGTTCAATCCGGGACAGGCTTTATTCACCGGCCTCGAACTCGTATGCGTTGTTTTCTATCTTCTTGCCGCCACGCAGCATCTGGCGCAAGTCGAGGCCGAGCGCGCGCATGTACTGCTGCTTGTAGTTGGCGTCGTTGTACTCAAACTGTTCGGTCTTGTCGCCGTTGACGCGGTATGCGTACACGCCGTCGTCACCCTTGACCACGATGACCTTTGTGCCAGGCTTAGTGCCGGCAATCTTGCCGGTCACACCAGCGTCACGCACGCGGGCGTTGCGGCCGAAGCGGAAGTCTTCCACCTCCTGCGGCTCAACGTTCATAGCCTTGGCAATCTGCTCGATAGTGGTGCCGGCAGCAGTGAACTTCTTGACCATCTCGTCGCCGGCCTTTGAGCGGCGCACCTTGCCGGCTATGTAGTCATGCACGTTTTTATTGCTCAACGGTGTGAAATCGTCATATTCAGCCTCAATGGCAACGGCATAGAGCATCGGGTTCTTGGCATCCTTTGACTCGTAGATGTGGCTGACCTCGCCGGCCTTGCCGTCTATCATGACCCAACGCACCACCTGACGGCTGTCAGGATAGAGACCGCCCATTGAGGGCACTGCGGGGGAGGACTGCGTCAGCTCGTATGACTGTGCGGTGTATCCGGACTTGGAAGCGTTGGCAGTGAACTTTTCGGGGGTGTTGTTTGCAGAGATGAACTTTTCGAGCTTCTCGCGAGCGTCGTTCACCGTCTTGGCGCTCGGCTTCAGCTCGTATGTGATTTCGTCAAACTCGTATATCTCCTTGGGGTTGGACTTCTTGACAAGCTGAACAAGTACAGCGCCCTGCGGTTGTGAAGCGAGCGTGATGTACTTGCCTCCAGCGTTGATGAGCGAGTCGAGCTGGCTGTCCTCGATAGCCTGAGTGCGGCCTGCTGCGGTGAACAGGGGCAACCACTGCTCTTTCTGGGAGGCGACACTGTCGGCGGGGAACTTGGTTGCAAGCGAGTCAACCGCAAGTCCGCCGTTGAGGGCAGCGAGCACTCGGCCGGGCAGCTTGTCGCCAGCCACTTGCACCATGTTGATCTGGATAGAGTCGACCATAGTTGAGCGTTTGCCCATGCGGATAGCGGTGAAGCCCTGGATATTCTCGCTGATTACGCTGACAGAGTCCTTTGGGGCGCGAGCCACATAGTCCTTGGTTGCGCCGTAAAGGTCGATGCCGCGCACCTCGCGGTGATTGACATTGACGCCCTCCTTCTTGAGGTCTTTGCTCAGCTGAGCTGCGCTGTCACGCATCTCGCGGACCACCTGCTGCGACAGCTCCTGCGATTTCTTGCGGTCAGCGTCAGAGGGAGTGACGGTAACAGCAATGAAGCTGACGCTCTTGGTCGGCTCGTTGACTTTGAAGCGGTTTTTCTCCTTGTCATAGAGAGCCTTCATCTCGGCATCGCTCACGGGGTATTTCTTCTCGTCGAGGTTGCCGTAAGGGACGTATGCGAGCGTAAGCTGCTTGGTGGCAACGAAGTCATTGTACATAGCCTTCTTGTCGAGGTCGTTGGCCTTTACGGAAGACTGGAGTATGCGGGCGTAAATGTTGCGGGCCACCTGCTTCTTGGTATCCTGCTCCACGGCAATCCAACCTTGCTGGAATGGCTTGACGTTGGCATCTGTCAGGCCGTTGCGCTTGGGGTTGAAGATGACCTCAAAGGCCTGCTGCGGCGTCTGGATGTTCAGGCCGCTCTGCTGCATTTTGCCGAGCAGGTCCTGCATCATGCTGCTTACGGGGTTGTCAAGCATATAGAAACGGAGCTGGTCACCCGTGACGAGGATGCCGAGGTCGTTGACAGCGTCGTCAAGCAACTTCTCGTCGATAAGCTGGTCAATAGCCATCTGTGCCAACTGCTGTGAGTCGAAATTGGCTACCTGCTGCGGGTTCTGCTTGCGAGCCTCCTCGAGGCGGTTGTTCAGTTCTTCGCGCTTCGTGCTGTACTCTGTATAATCGATTTTCTCGCTGCCGACCTTAGCGACGGTGGTACCGTTGCCGAACAGGTTGCGGCTGTTGGTCAGCGCATCGCCGACGATGAATGCCAGAAGAGCCACGCCGATTATGACGATAAGCAGCACCGACTTGCTTCTGATTTTCTCTAAAGTTGCCATTATCCTATATAGCTGTGTTGTGTTATACTTTTCTTATACAATCTCACGCACCCCATGCCGGCCAGTTGCGGCACGCAGGCACTTTTGAGCATGCAAAGATAATAATTTTACCACAATCCGCCAACAACAACACTAAATAATGCCAAAACCGCCTCGGAGACGGCATGTCCCCCAAGGCGGTTTCAATACATTTAATTTTCTGATTTTCAGCGCATAGACGTGCGATAATCCTTACAACGTCATTTGATGCCGAATTTCGTCTTTATCGCGTCCACATAGTCGTCCTTTTCCCATGTGAAGAGTTCCACGTCCTTCTCCACAGAGGGGATGTCGGCATCGCGAGAGACGAACATCTTGTGCACCTTCTGCGGCTTGCGCCCCATGTGGCCGTAGGTGGCAGTCTCCAGGTATATCGGCTCGCGCAGCTTCAGGCGCTTCTCGATGCCGGCTGGGGTCATGTCGAACAATGAGGGGATAGCGTCGGCAATCTGCTTGTCGGTCAGGCCGTGGCGGGCTGTGCCGTAAGTGTTGACGAATATGCTCACCGGGTCGGCGCAGCCGATAGCGTATGCCACCTGCACCAGCGCCTCTGAAGCCACGCCGGCAGCGACGAGGTTGCGGGCTATGTGGCGTGCCGCGTATGCCGCCGAGCGATCCACCTTGCTGGGGTCTTTGCC
>DHKE01000037.1:37943-39198 GCA_002404675.1 Porphyromonadaceae bacterium UBA4702
CGGAGAACGCGCCGCCGCCGTGAGCGCCTCGGCCGCCGTAGGTGTCAACGATGATTTTGCGACCGGTAAGGCCGGTGTCGGCGTGCGGGCCGCCGAGGACGAACTTGCCCGTCGGGTTGACCAGCAGCCGCACGCTGCCGTCGAACAGGGCGCGGATATTCTCGGGGAGCTTCGCGATGACGCGCGGCAGAAGCACGTCACGCACATCTGCATAAATCTGCTCCAGCATCTCCGCGTCAGCGGTTTCGCGAGCCTCGCCGGTGTCTGCGAGCGGCTCAATGAACTCGTCGTGCTGCGTGGAGACGACGATGGTGTCAATGCGCAGCGGCTTGCCGTCGTCGCCATACTCCACAGTCACCTGGCTCTTGGAGTCGGGGCGCAGGTATGTCACCAGCTTCCCCTTGCGGTAATAGGTCATCTCGCGCCCCTCGCGGCGGATAGCTGCGAGTTCGCGCAGCAGCGCGTGCGACAGGTAGAGGGTCAGCGGAATGTAGTCCTCGGTCTCGTCGGTGGCGTAGCCGAACATCATGCCCTGGTCGCCAGCACCCTGATCCTCAGGGTTTTCGCGCACTACACCACGATTGATGTCCTGGCTCTGCTCGTGGATTTCGGAGAGGACTCCGCAGGAGTTGCCGTCGAACATGTAGTCGGCCTTGTTGTAGCCGATGCGGTTGATCACACCGCGCACAACCTTCTGAACGTCAACGTACGCCTCGTCGGAGCGTACTTCTCCGCCGATGACGACAAGACCCGTCGAGCAGAAAGTCTCGCAGGCCACTTTTGACTCAGGATCCTGACGGAGAAACTCGTCTAGGACTGCGTCCGAAATCTGATCGGCCACCTTGTCAGGATGTCCTTCGGAGACTGATTCACTTGTAAATAAATAATTCATAATGTTTTATGTTTATAATTTTCAATCATTCCGCTATTGCGGCATGCCCGCTGGCTCCGTTTTCAAGGTGTCACGCTATATTCAGGCGCACCGGGCGAAAATAAAAAAAACTCCAACGTATGCGGAATACGTGGAGCGACACCAAAAACACAATATGAAATTTTTTAGCATTTTTTAGTGTGGTTGCAAGCAGGCAAATCTCTCCACATTTTCCGGATGCAAAGGTACTACTTTTTTTGAATATCCAAAACCGACGAAGAATAAGTTTCCGTGGGTAAAACATTACAATCTTCAATCGTAATCTTAATGTAACTAAATTAAATTTTCTGAACCGAATAAAATGTGTTAATTTCGCAAGTTGAA
>DHKE01000025.1:0-124 GCA_002404675.1 Porphyromonadaceae bacterium UBA4702
AGGTCATCAACCTCGACAAGGACAGCGAGCCGGACATCTACCATGCTATCGTGCGTGACGCGCTGCTCGAGAACGTGACTATCTGCGAGGGCGGCAAGCCTGACTTCGCTGACAAGAGCGTCAC
>DHKE01000025.1:149-3780 GCA_002404675.1 Porphyromonadaceae bacterium UBA4702
GTCACCGAGAACACCCGCGTCTCATACCCGATATACCATATCAAGAATATCGTGAAGCCCGTTTCCAAAGGCCCGGCTGCCGAGAAGGTCATCTTCCTCTCTGCCGACGCTTTCGGCGTGCTGCCCCCCGTCTCGATACTCGACAACGAGCAGGCCAAGTACTACTTCCTCTCCGGCTTCACCGCCAAGCTCGCGGGTACAGAGCGCGGCATCACAGAGCCTACGCCCACATTCTCAGCTTGCTTCGGACAGGCGTTCCTCTCGCTGCACCCCACCAAGTACGCAGAGGAGCTGGTCAAGAAGATGCAGAAGAGCGGCGCAAAGGCCTACCTGGTCAATACCGGCTGGAACGGAACAGGCAAGCGCATCTCGATACGCGACACACGCGGCATCATCGATGACATCCTCAACGGCGACATCGACAAAGCCCCGACCAAGACGCTGCCGATATTCAACTTCGTCATCCCGACAGAACTCCCTGGCGTAGACCCGAAAATCCTCGACCCGCGCGACACATACGCTGACGCCAAGGTTTGGGAGGAGAAGGCACAGAAGCTTGCCGGAATGTTCATCGCCAACTTCAAGAAGTTCGAGACCAACGAGGCCGGCAAGGCTCTCGTGGCAGCCGGCCCGAAACTCTGACCCCGCTGACATAACGCACACATCAGGCGGCTCGCTGCCTGACAAACCCATAGAAGCTGTCACAGCCCTCTCGGCTGCGGCAGCTTTTCTCATGTCCGGTCTTGTTCGGGTATTGCTTTTGTGGCGGCATTTTATTAACTTTGCGGAAAAAGAAAAGTACACATTAAGTATGGACAGATATGCCGGAAAGGTATTCATCGCCGGTGCCGACACGGGCATCGGCCAATATGTGGCGCAGGCGCTGTGCGCCTCCCCTGACATAGAACTTTCGGAAACGCCTGCCGGCGCTGTCGAGGATGCAATCTGCTGCATCGACGCTGACACAGACTCTGCCGGCATCCGCGAGGCGGCACAGGCGGTGGAACGCCTTGCGCCTAAGCGCGTGGCGGTGATAAGTTCGTGGCAGGTTTATCCTCGCGGCACTGACGAGACGGCTTTCGAGAACTCGCGTGTGTCTCCCGACACGCAGTTGGGTCGCTTGTGCGCCGAGGCGGAGAACGTGATAGGCGGCGCTGCAAGGCGTGCCGGCGCGGCGCTGACGGTGCTGCGGCCGGCGATGTTGTTCGGCACGGGCATCGGCGGCGAGGCCGACGAGATGTTTCGGCAGGTCATCTCCGGACGCTATTTCTCGCTGCGCGGTGTCAGGGCGTTGCGCAGCACAGTGTGCGCATTCGACGTGGCACGCGCGGCTGTGGCGATGCTCGGCACGGAAGGAACGTTCAACATCTCCGACGGCCGTGAGCATACGCTCTCGGAGATTGCCGAAGCCATGTCCGCCAATACGGGCATGCACAAGCGGACGGTGGCGCTGCCGCTGCGGTGGGCGAAAATCCTTGCCGCCACCCTCGGTTCGTTGCCGGCGCTGTGCGGCTGTTGGGGCAGGGAGGCTCTCGCCGAGAAGAGCGTGTCGCGCACGGTTGACACATCGGCTCTGGCACAGGCCGCGCCGCAGCTGACATTCCATGATACTCTCGAGGTGCTGTCGCGCCGCGACAAGGACTATCCGTATCAAGATAAATAAACAGCATGGCAGGCCATGAAATTTCTTGACAGAATAGCTCGCCAGGCGAGTTTGTGTGCATCTGACGTGGCGTCGCTCGTCAAAGTGGCGCTGCTGTCGCGGTGGGCGGCTCGCCCGCTCCGGCTGCCCGGCGATGGCGAAATCGTGATACTGGGCAACGGGCCGTCGCTGCGCGAGACGATAGACAAGCATTTCGACTGGCTGTCGAGGCATACGCTCATGGCGGTCAACTTTGCCGCCAACGCCCCCGACTTTGCGCGGCTGAAGCCGCAGCGGTACATACTCGCCGACCCGCATTTCTTTGATGCGGCGGAAAGCGACGGCAATGTCGGCCGGCTGTGGAAGAACCTGCGGGAGGCACGGCATGCCATGACGCTCCATGTCCCCGCGCCGCGCCTCAAGCAGGCACGCGCTCTCGTATCGGGCAGCAGCCTGAGCCTGGAGGCGTTCAACCTCACCCCTCTGGAGGGGCATGGCTGGCTGACACACGCGCTCTTTGACATGCGGCTGGGCATGCCGCGCCCGCGCAATGTGATGATTGCGGCGATAATGGCGGCGATAGGGTGCGAGTACCGCCGCATCTGCCTCGCCGGAGCAGACCACAGCTGGAGCCGCACCCTCTCTGTGGACGACGCCAACCGTGTGGTCAGCATACAGCCGCACTTCTATTCTGACGACAGCAAGGAGCGGGAGCGCGTGGCGGCCGAATATGCCGGATACCGCCTGCATGACATACTCAACAGCCTGACGGTGGCGTTCCGCAGCTACCACGAGATACGCCGCTATGCCGAAGCCCGCGGAGTGGCTATAATCAACGTCACCCCCGGCTCGATGATAGACGCATTCCCGAGGGCGGACCTCGACTCTCTCCGTGACGATAAAACCGAGATTGATGAAACAAACTAAAGAACAGAAACGAAAAGAACGAATTATCGCATTTTGCTGGCAGCACCTGCTGCTGCTCATCTCTCTCTGGATCATGACTGCCGGCGTGGCGGTGTGCGTGCGCTCGATGCTTGGCTCGAGCGTCATCAGTGTCATACCGTATGTGTTTGAGACTGCCGGTATGGACGGGCTTGCCCCCGCGCTCACGATAGGACAGTACACGTACATAATGAACGCAGTGCTGGTTCTGGGGCAGATATGCGTGCTGCGCCGCCGCTTCGAGTGGGTGCAGCTGTCCCAGCTTGTCATAGGCTTCCTTTTCGGGACGCTCCTTGACCTGAACATGGCGTTGACGGCATGGCTGACTCCCGAGACGCTCCTGTGGCAGTCCGTTGCACAGGTGGCTGGCTGCGCAATACTGGGCGTGGGCATCGCCATGGAGGTGCGCTGCGGCAGCGTCACCATGCCCGGCGAGGGTTTCCCTGTGGCTATAAGCCGTGTGACAGGCATCGAGTTCCCGAAAGTCAAGATAGCCGTTGACATAATGCTTGTCGCAATCGGCATCGCTGCGAGCTTCCTCTTCTTCGGCGGCTGGAAATGGAACATTATCGGCGTGGGGACGCTTTTCGCCATGGTGTTCGTGGGCTTTGTGGTGCGTGTCGTAGCGCGGCGTCTGGGCTGGTTTGACCGTTTGCTGGCCTACCGCCCCGGTTTCCGCCGATACCTGTTCGGCCTGGCCCGCATCATCTATCCCCGCCATTGGTGGTGACCAGCATGGCGATTTTTGCCGCCGGGTATTTCAGGTGTCGGAATAAATGACTAACTTTGTGTATAACTAAACGGCGCATGCCGCAACATGACAACAATGACTCAGGCCAAAACATTGAAGGAACTCTTGAAATACCATTTCGGTTTTGACAGTTTCAAGGGCAACCAGGAGAGCATCATCAATTCGCTGCTCGCCGGTAACGACGTGTTTGTCCTCATGCCCACAGGCGGAGGCAAGTCGCTGTGTTACCAGCTTCCGGCGCTGATGATGCCGGGCACTGCCATTGTCGTCTCGCCGCTCATCGCGCTGATGAA
>DHKE01000025.1:3814-22869 GCA_002404675.1 Porphyromonadaceae bacterium UBA4702
AAAAACCAGGTGGATGCCATGCGCTCATACAGCGAGACTAACGGCATCGCCCATTTCCTCAACTCGTCGCTCAACAGGGCTGCAATAGAGCAGGTCAAGAGCGACATACGCGAGGGCCGCACCAAGATGCTGTACGTCGCCCCCGAATCACTCAACAAGGAGGACAACATCAACTTTCTGCGGAGCGTGGACATATCGTTTTATGCTATAGACGAGGCGCACTGCATCTCGGAGTGGGGACACGATTTCCGCCCTGAGTACCGCCGCTTGCGCCCGATAATCAACGAGATAGGCAACCGCCCTGTCATAGCGCTGACAGCCACTGCCACCCCCAAGGTGCAGCACGACATACAGCGCAACCTCGGCATCTCCGGCGCGGAGGTGTTCAAGTCGAGTTTCAACCGCCCCAACCTGTACTATGAGGTGCGTCACAAGACGCAGACTGTAAATGCCGACATAATCCGGTTCATCAAGAACAACAAGGGGAAGTCGGGCATCATCTACTGCCTGTCGCGCCGCAAGGTCGAGGAGCTGGCAGAGACACTGCAAATCAATGACATACCGGCTTTGCCATACCACGCCGGCCTCGATGCGGCGACGCGAGCCGCCAATCAGGACGCTTTCCTCAACGAGGACATCGACGTGATAGTGGCGACCATCGCTTTCGGCATGGGCATCGACAAGCCTGACGTGCGCTATGTGATGCACTATGACATACCCAAGAGCCTCGAGGGGTATTACCAGGAGACCGGGCGCGCCGGGCGCGACGGCGGCGAGGGCCGTTGCATAGCCTATTTTTCGCTCAAAGACCTGCAGAAGCTCGAGAAGCTCATGCAGACCAAGTCCCCCTCCGAGCAGGAAATCGGCAGGCAGCTGCTTGCCGAGACCGCCAACTACGCCGAATCGTCGCTCTGCCGCCGCAAGATTTTGCTGCACTATTTCGGCGAAGAATACACGGAGGAAAACTGCGGCAACTGCGACAACTGCCTTAATCCTAAGAAACAAGTGGAAGCCAAAGAAGAACTTTACGCGGTGCTTCAGGTCGTGAGCACCGCACGTGACAAATTCAAAATCGACTATCTGGTGAACATCATGATAGGCCGCCGCACTGACGAGATACGCGCTTGCGGCCATGACAAGCTCGAGTATTTCGGCGCCCTCTCCGAGGTGGACGAGAAGTTCGTCCTCGCTGTGGTGCAGCAGGCCGTAATCGCCGGATACCTGTCCAAGGACATTGAGAATTACGGCACTGTTTCCATAACGCCTGCCGGCGACCGCTTCCTTGACAGCCCGAAGTCTTTCAAGGTCGTGGAGGAAAACAGCTTCTCCGACAGTCCGGAAGTCCCGGCTCGCGGAGGCGAGGCCTGTGTGGCAGACCCCGAGCTGTTTGCCATGCTCAAGGACTTGCGGCGCAAGGTGGCAAAGCACAACAACCTCAAGCCATACGTCATTTTCCAAGACCCTGCCCTCGAGGCAATGGCGACGACATATCCCGTCACGATCGAGGCTCTCCAGGCAGTTCCCGGCGTGGGGGTGGGCAAGGCGAAACGTTACGGCAAGGAGTTTGTCGAGCTGATACGCCGCCATGTCGAGGAGAATGACATAGAGCGCCCAGAGGACATCGTAGTGCGGACTATACCGGTCAACAGCCGCGTCAAGAGCCAGCTTATACAGGGCATTGACCGCAAGGTTGACCTTGACGCGCTTGCCAAGGGCCACAACCTGACGATGGAGGAACTCATCGACGAGCTCGAGTCGATAGTCAAATCGGGCATGAGAATCAACATAGACTACGCGCTCAAGGATTTCATCGACGAGGAGCAGGAGCAGGAGATGATGGACTACATACGCGAACTGGACGAGGACGAGCTCGACGACGTGTTCGTCGAGTTTGGCGACGAGTATTCCGAAGACGAGATACGGCTGGTGCTGATAAAGTTCCTGTCGGAAATGGGCAACTGACGACATTCCAATATCCACAGGCATGAAAGGCGGCAGAAACGGCAGGGCAGAAGGGCTACGGCTCCTCATCGCGGCAGCGGTGGCGATGCTTGCCGCGGCTTGCTCCAACGCTTCTGACACTGATGCCGGCCGCAGGGACATGCCGCTGGTGACAGTGGGCGACTCGACGCTCAACCTGTACGACGTGCTGGCGCGGATACCGGGCAACGTGACTCCAGAGGACAGCGCGGCGATGTTTGCGGGCATTGTCGATACGTGGCTGCAAGACATGCTGCTGCGTGAGGTAGCGCAGGAAAACGCCATTGACCTCGACCGCATCGACCGCATGGCTGCCGACTACCGCAACCGCCTCATAATAAACGAATACATACGCCGCATGAAGTCCTCTCGCGGCGACAAGGCTGCCGAGGAGCAGGTGAAGGCCTATTATGACGCCAACTCTGCGGAGATGACGCTCGAAAGCCCGCTGGTCAAAGGCGTGTACATCAAGCTCCCCTCTGACGCCGACCGCCTCGACGACGTGCGCCGGTGGGTGCGCTCCTCCTCTGCCGCAAGCATCGACGAAATCGAGAAGTACGGGCTGAAAGGCGCGATACAGTACGAGTATTTCAAGGACAAATGGGTGGACTGGCAGGAGATTGCCGCCCAAATACCGTACCGCTTCGGTGACCCTGACAAGTTTATCGCCGCGCACCGGTTTTTCGAGACCTCGGATCGCAACTCGACATACCTGCTTCGCATCACCGAGTCCATACCTTCCGGCTCGCGCATGCCGTATGATTTCGCCGCTCCGCTTATACGCGAGTCGCTCGTGCAGTCGCAGCGCGAACAGTACGGGCGCAGCCTCCTCGAGACCTTTGCCGAGAATGCCCTCAAGAACGGGCTGCTCTCGACTCCCGGATATGACATCAAGACGCATCAACTCATAAATCAAACGAAATAAACAGATACAGACGTGAACAAGACATACAGAATACTGCCGGCACTGCTGGCTCTGGGACTGCTTGTGGCTGTCGCCAAACCGAAAAACAACGTCATCGACGAGGTGGCGTGGGTTGTAGGCGACGAGGCCATCTTCCTCTCTGACATCGAGGAGCAGTATTCACAGATGAAACAGGACGGCACGCCGATTGACGGCGACCCCTATTGCGTTATCCCCGAAGAACTTGCAGTACAGAAACTGTACCTGCACCAGGCCAAGCTCGATACCATCGAGGCACCCGAGACACAGGTGGCTGCGCAGGTAGACCGGCGCATCAAGTTCTTTGAGGACAACCTCGGCTCGCGCGAGAAGGTGGAGGAGTATTTCCACAAGCCCATAGCCTCGCTGCGCGCGCAGCTCATCGAGATGATGCGCACGCAATACATCATCGAGCAGGTGCAGTCAAACCTCACCAAGGACCTCAAGGTCACGCCCAATGACGTGCGCAAGTACTATGAACAGCTCCCCGAGGACAGCATCCCCTTTGTGCCGATGCAGGTCGAAGTGCAGATCATCAGCATCAACCCGGTCATACCGCAGCAGGAGATCGACGATGTGAAGGCGCGTCTGCGCGACTATGCCGACCGTGTCAACCGTGGCGATGCGGAGTTCTCGACGCTCGCCATCATGTACAGCGAGGACGGCTCGGCGATGCAGGGCGGCGAGCTCGGCTTCCACAACCGCGCTGACTTTGTGCCCGAGTTCTCCAATGTCGCGTTCAGCCTGAACGACCCCAAGAAGGTGTCGCGCATCGTCGAGACCGAATACGGATACCATATCATACAGCTTATCGAGAAGCGTGGCGACCAGGTCAACGTGCGCCACATTCTGCTGCGCCCGCACGTAAGCTCCAAGGACTTGACCGAGGCCGTGACGCGCCTCGACTCCCTGCGCTCGCACCTCACCACACCCGCGCATTTCGAGGAGGCTGCACGCCTCATCTCGCAGGACAAGGACTCGCGCAACAACAAGGGCATTATGGTCAACCAGCAGACGGGTTCCTCGCGTTTCGAGATGAAGGACCTCCCCCCGGAGGTGGCTAACCATGTGGAGAACATGGCTGTGGGCGACATCTCCGAGCCGTTCATCATGAAGGATGTGAAGAGCAACCGCGACGTGGTGGCGATAGTCCGCCTCAAAGAGCGTGTCGAGGGGCACAAGGCAACTCTCTCTGACGACTACAACATGCTCAAGCAGATGGCTACGGAACACGCTTCCGACCAGATAATCCGCGCTTGGGTTGAGAAGAAGATCGCATCGACATACGTCCGCATCGAGGACGGCTGGAACGAGTGCGACTTCAAGTACAAGGGCTGGGTGAAGTGACCCGCCGCCATGTGAGTATATGAAAGAGCGAAACCGCGACTTCTGCCGGCACAATCCCCGGCGCGTGCTGTGGATGGTGGCTTCTGTCGTCGTCCTGTCCTTAGTGAGTCTATTGCAGCAGGCGTGGGCGCAGTCTAACGTCACTCGCCGCCAGCAGTCCAAACCCAAGACAGAGAAGAAAGAGACGTACACGCGCCCCAAGCCGACGCACAAGATTGCTCCCGAGATGCCCTCACAGGACCGCTATGTCACCAACAAGGTCTTCCTCGAGCGTGCCGACTCGCTGTACCACAACGAGATGAACCCCGGCTGCCAGATAGTGAGCGGCGGCGTGATGTTCCGTCAGGGGAATATGCGCATGTACTGCGACTCGGCATACTACTACGGCGAGCTGAACTCGCTCAACGCCTTCGGCCATGTCAAAATGACCAGCGGCGACACGCTGTTCGTATATGCCGACCGTATGTATTACGATGGCATGCAGAAACTGGCGCGGCTGCGCCACGGCCCTACGCAGCCGCAGGTCAAGGTGCAGAACCGGCGAGTGACGCTCACTTCCGACTCGCTCTTTTACAGCGTCGCCATGGATCGCGGCTGGTATGACTGCGGCGGACGGCTCGAGGACGATGTGAATGTTCTCACGTCGCGCTACGGCGAATATTCACCCTCGCTCAAGACGGCCGACTTCTACGGCAGTGTGGTGCTGCGCGGCAAGAAAAACGGCAACCAGCTTCTCACCGACACCTTATATTACAACACCTCCACACACGAGGCGCAGATCGTGAGCCGTACCGACATCTACAGCTCGACGGACACTATCGAGACTTCGCGAGGCACTTACAACACCCAGACGGGCAACGCCCGTCTCGAGAGCCGCTCGACCATTACCCACACCGACTCTAACAACAATGCCACCAAGCTGACCGGCGACATCATCGTCTATGACAAGGCTACACGCACCAGCCGCGCATATATGTTTGACGATCCAGCCCGTGTGCCGCGCCCAATGGTGCTGAATGACACCGCACACAAGGTACGCCTCATCAGCAACTACGGCGAGTACAACGAGGTGACGCGCTCCGCTTTCGCCACCGGCAACCCGATGATGGTGGAGTATTCGCGCCCCGACACCAACTATCTGCGTGCCGACAGCATCTACACCTGGATAGTGCAGCAACGCACTGTCGCCCCCTACACTCCGCGACAGCAGCAGCTTCTCGACTCCCTGATGGCGGAACAGCGCACGCTCGATGCCCGCGCAGACTCGATTGAGGCTGTCTGCCGCCGCCAGATTGAGCATGGCGACACGTCTGTCGTCATTCCCCCGCGGCGGAATCTCGTGGCGGAAAGACCTGAACTGCAGCGCGACAGCATACTCAAGGACTTTTGCGTGGCAAAGGCCATCAAGCACTCGCGCTTCTTCAACCAGCAGATACAGGCCATTGCCGACACAATGCACCTCGTGCAGTTTGACTCGCTCCTCTACCTGAAGCGCAAGCCGATAGTGTGGAGCGACAACCGCCAGGTGTGCGGCGATTCCATCACCGTGCATTTCAATGACTCTACCGCCGACTACGCCCGCGTGGTAAACGGATTTGTGGCTGAAAACGTGGCAGAGGATTTCTATAACCAGCTGAAGGGGAAGGCGATGTTTGCCACCTTCCGCGACAACCAGCTGCGGCATCTCTCTGTAGACGACAATGTCGAGGTGGTGTTGCTGCCGGCAGAGAAGGATTCAACATACAACAAGATTATCAAGGCCGAGAGCGAGCATCTGACAGTGGACATGGCTGACCGCGAGCTGGAGAAGCTCAAGATGTGGTCAGCTGTTGACGGCACCGTCACGCCGATATTCAAAGTCAAGCAGGGCGACAAGTACCTGCAGGGCTTCCAGTGGCAGGAGGCGCTGCGCCCCAGGCGCGAGTGGTATGACGGCCGCTGGATTTGGGACGACGACCTCGGCGACGTGTCGGATGAGATGATCGACTATTTCAAGAAGGAGGAGAGCCAGTCCGGCACGCTCGAGGAGTATTTCGGGCAATAGCGCGGCGCAACGCCGTTATGTACGCAGGAGGATAACAAGTGGAACACAGCAGCGACATAATACATCTGCTTCCCGACTCGGTGGCTAACCAGATTGCCGCCGGCGAGGTGATACAGCGTCCGGCCTCTGTCATCAAGGAGCTTGTAGAGAACTCCGTGGATGCCGGCGCGACAGACATTGCCATTTTCATCAAGGATGCCGGGCGCACGCTCATTCAAGTTGTGGACAACGGCAGGGGGATGACCGAGACCGATGCCCGCATGGCCTTCGAGCGGCACGCCACGTCGAAAATCTCCGCTGCCGCCGACTTGTTCACCCTCGCGACAATGGGCTTCCGAGGCGAGGCTTTGCCCTCGATATGCGCAATCTCGCAGGTGGAACTGCGCACCCGCACTGATAATGACCGCCTTGGCACTTGCCTGAAAATCAACTGCTCAAAGGTAGAGAGCCAAGAGCCGTGCGTGTGCGACCGTGGAGCGAACATCATGGTGCGCAACATTTTCTGCAACCTTCCGGCCCGACGCAAGTTCCTCAAGAGCGACAGCGTGGAGCTTGCCAACATCATGCGCGAGTTTGAACGCCTCGCGCTGGTCAACAACCACCTCCATCTGAGCATCGACACCGGCAACAAGCGCATTGACCTGCGTCCCGGCTCGTTCAAGCAGCGCATCGGTGACATCTGGAAAAACAACCTCAACCTGCAGCTCCTCCCCGTGGACGTGGACACTTCGGTGGTCAAAATTTCCGGCTTCGTCTCGCGACCCGAGTTCGCCCGCCGCCGCAACCCGTTGCAATACCTCATAGTCAACGGGCGGAATATGCGCCACCCGTATTTTCACAAGGCTATCCTGTCATGTTTCGACAAGCTCATTGCCGCCGACACACAGCCGTGCTACTTCATCAAGTTTGAGGTTGACCCGGCGACGATAGATGTCAACATACACCCGACCAAGAACGAAATCAAGTTTGAGAACGAGAGCGAGATATGGCGCATTCTCTCCGCAGCCGTGCGTGCCTCGCTCGGCAAGTTCTCTGCTGTCCCCTCGATAGACTTCACCTCCGACCCGCTGCCCGCTGCCACGGTGCATGACGGCGACTACATCGCCGCGCCGCAAGTCCCGGTAGACCCGCAGTACAACCCGTTCAAGCCATCTGCCGGCCAGTCCGCAGGCTCGCCGTGGTCGCCGCAGGGGCAGCAGCGCAGGACGACAGTTGACCGCTCGTGGCAACGTCTCTATGCCGACTTCATGAGCGATGTGAAGGACTCTGACCGCAACCGGGGCTTGGCTTCTGCCGGCGATGCCCCCGAGGCAGTCTTCCCCGCCGCCGAAACGTCTGATGCCGCCGCTCCGCAGTGCATACAGTACGCGCTGAAATACATCGTCACTCCTTCGCCCGAAGGCTTGTTGATAATAGACCAGCACCGCGCGCACGTCAAGGTGCTGTATGAGGAATACCTCTCCAAGGCGCACGGCGCGGCTGGCGTGGGGCAGCAGGTGCTGTTCCCCGAAACGCTGCGCCTCGACCCCTCGCAGCAGCTTGTCCTCGAAGGGGTGGAGGACGAACTCTCGCGCATCGGCTTCAAACTCTCGCACGCCGGCGGCTGCGACTGGCGCATCGAGGCCGTCCCCTCCGAATTGATGCACATCGACCCGCGCGACGTGATACTCCGCATACTCGACTCCGTGAGCGACGATTCCGTCAACTACGGCAACGAGGGCACGCCCACCGACACCATGCTGCAGCGCGTCGCGCTGGTGACGGCACGCTCCACGGCGGTAACTGGCGGCAAGCAGCTCTCGACTGCCGAGATGCAGCACCTGGTGAGCCGCCTGTTCGCGCTGCCCGACACGCGCTTCACCCCCAACGGCAACCCCATAGTCGCTGTCATCGACGACCGATACATCGACGCCCTCTTCACAACCTGACCCAGGCGTGATTGTATGCAAGTTTGTGTAAATAAGCGATGTACGAATTGCTTACCTCCAGACACAGCACGCCCTGCCCATACTTTGCCGCCGTTATATGTCGCTTTTACACAGATAGATAGCCGTTCTATTCGAAATTTGTTGTAAATTTGCAGTGAATTTAGAATATAAAAGCAAGATGTCTGGCATCATGCTTGGTTTGTTTTCATTCGTATGTTGATGAGCGTTGTGGTGAAGCAGATTGTTGTGGTTACATTGTAGGGTGAATGCTATGAATAGACGAGGATATCGGGGACTCGAATGCCTGACAGTTGGCGGTAATGCGGGGCGGCGGTTGGAATATTCGGGCAATTAGGTGGTCTGCAAGTCGGATTTTTGCGCTGTGGTTTGTTGTGGTTAAACTGAAAGGCATTAACTTTGTCACAGAAATCGGAATAACCAAAATAGCTACGTTATGAAAAAATCATTACTTCTCACAGCAGCTGTGGCAGCAGCCACACTCTCAATGAGTGCGCAGACAGTGGTCAACAACCCTGCCAACTCCGGATACTTCGGCATCCGCGCTTCCGGTACGCTCACTTGCCCTGGCAAAGTGGAGTTCGGCGGACACAAGACGGAGGCTTACAAGAACGGAGGCGGCTTTTCCGCAGGGCTGTTCTACCAAGCTCCCATCGTGGCCAACTTCTATGTAGAGCCGGGTGTGTCGTTCTACTACAACGCAACCGGCATGAAGGACTACGAAATTGCCGGTTACTCGGCATTCGAGCACGCTTCACTGCGTGAATCCGGTATGCTCGTCCCCGTGATGCTCGGCTACCACTTCGACTTCACTGACGACGTGAACCTTCAGGTGTTCGTCGGCCCGGAACTCCGTGTGGGCTTCAGCAGTGACAACTACATAACCACAAAGGAAGTCCTCGGCAAGAGTTTCCATTCAGCCGCTACCAACTACACCGATGTGTTCAACCGCGTGAACTGCAACCTGCGTTTCGGCGCCGGTTTCAATCTGGCCCGCAACTACTACATCGGCATCAGTGGCGCTGTAGGCCTGACCAACACTTCAGCCGTTGACAACGTGACCTTTCACCAGAACAGCGTGGACTTCACTATCGGCTACAACTTCCGTTGACATATCGCGGCTTCATGCCGCATGCATACACTGAACAGGGGGAGGCGCCGGCGACGGTCGCCCCTCCCTTTTTCGTTCCAGAATTTGGGGTAAACGCAGGACAATGTGTTAAAACTCCGCTTAAAGGTTGGTAGTGCCAACCTTTCGAGGTGGAGGGGGCTGTTGCAGCATACGGCGGAAATGACTAACTTTGCATATGGTCTTGCCGTGGCGCGGCTGCGCAGCGGCAGGGGCGCAACCCTCAACATGACTCTTGCATGAAAATCACTTTCAACATCAATTACAGCACCCGCTGGGGAGAGACGCTGCACATCTGCGGCGAGCTGCCAGCGTTGGGCGGCGGCGATGACCGCCTTGCCCCGGCTATGAAGATGGTCGGCCCGGCTATGTGGCAGCTGACTGTGGATGCCGACGAGGTGCCTGAAACTTCCTCCTACAGATACATTGTTAAGCCCGAGCAGGGCGCGTGGCGGCTCGAATGGGGCGATGCGCACATATTGCGCCGCTGCCCCGGGGCTATGGAATACCGCCTGTATGACTGCTGGCAGGACCAGCCGCTCGACAAGCCGTACTATTCGTCGGCTTTCGTAGACGGAATACTGCGCCGCAGCTGCAAGGACCAGCCGCTTCGTCCTGTGCCGGGGATGCTGACTGTGCACGTGTCCGCGCCGATGATTGCCCCCGGGGAGAGGCTCGCCATGGCGGGCAGCATACCTGCTCTCGGCAACTGGGACCCGCGCCAGGCGTTGCAGCTCAACGATGCGCACTACCCGGTGTGGGAGGCGCAGATACCCCTGTCGGCGTTGCGCTCGTCGTTTGAATACAAGTTCCTCATCACAAGTCGCGACAACCCCGGCGAGGCCGGGTGGGAGGTCATTGGCAACCGCTCATTCGGCATTTCCGTTGAGGGTTGCGAGGACTGCTGCATGGTGCTTGACGGACTGCGGTTTGCCACTCCGCGCAGCGACTGGCGCGGCGCCGGCACGGCAATACCGGTCTTCTCGCTGCGCTCCGAAGCCGACTTCGGGGCAGGGGATTTCGCCGACATCCGCCTGATGGTGGACTGGTGCGTGCGCACTGGGCAGAAGGTGCTTCAGCTGCTGCCTGTCAATGACACTACGATGACCCGCACGTGGGTCGACTCATACCCTTACAAGGCCAACTCGACGTTTGCCCTCCACCCGATGTATCTGCGTCTCGAGGAGGCCGGCACTCCGGACGACGAGAAGTCTCGCCGCCGCCACGAGGCTTTGCGGCGTGAGCTGAACGCCCTCCCGACGGTGGACTATGAGCGTGTCTGCAACGCCAAGGAGGAATATATGCGCGACATCTACCGCCGCCAAGGCGCAGACACCATGGCCGGTGCGGAATACCGCCGCTTTGAGGCCGCCAACCGTGACTGGCTCACGCCTTACGCCGTGTGGTGCACATTGCGTGACATCAAAGGCACGGCTGACAATAACCAGTGGGGCGATATGGCGAAGTATGACGCCCAGGCCGTGGAGCAGTTTGCTGTCGGCCACGCTGCCGAGGCGGGCTATTACCGCTTCGTGCAGTTCCATCTCGACCGCCAGCTCCGTGCCGTGCGCGACTATGCCCACCAGAACGGCGTGGTGCTTAAGGGGGACATACCTATCGGCATCAGCCGGTTCAGCGTGGATGCGTGGATGCATCCCGAGCTGTTCAACATGGACGTTTGCGCGGGTGCGCCGCCGGACGACTTCTCCGTAATGGGGCAGAACTGGGGCTTCCCGACCTACAACTGGGAGGTTATGGCACGCGACGGTTTCGCATGGTGGAAGGCGCGTCTGCGCAAGATGTCGGAATATTTCGACGCATACCGCATTGACCATATCCTCGGCTTCTTCCGCATCTGGCAGATACCTGTGGAGGCGGAGCACGGCTTGCTGGGCTATTTCAACCCCGCGTTGCCGTACACCCCGGAGGAGATGCGCCACGGCTATGACTTCTGGATAAACCCCGACATTCATACTCGCCCCTACATCATGGAGTGGGTGCTGTCAGATTTCTTCGGCGAGCATGCCTCCGCTGCCAGGGAACGGTATCTCGAGCCGTCGGGCGAGGGACGCTACCGCTTGCGTCCCGAGGTGGACACTCAGGCTAAGGTGAGCGCACACTTCGCCGCCCTCGAGCAGACAGAGGAGAACACGCGGCTGCGCGACGGCCTGATGGGACTCATCGACGACGTGCTGTTTATCGAAGACCCGGCAGAGCGCGGCAAGTATCACCCGCGCATCTCGGCGCAGTTCACATACCAGTACCGCGCATTGAACGATTATGAGCGTCAGTGCTTTGACCGCCTGTACAACGACTTCTTCTACCGCCGCCACGACGAGTTCTGGCGCGGCAAGGCGATGTGGAAGCTGCCGCCGCTGATAGAGTCCACCCGCATGCTGTCGTGCGCCGAGGATTTGGGCATGATACCCGGCTGTGTGCCGGACGTGATGCGCTCGCTGGAGATACTCTCGCTGGAGATACAGCGCATGCCCAAGGACACGAGCGTGGAGTTTGCCGACACATGGGCATACCCCTACTACAGCGTATGCACTACCTCTACACATGACATGTCGGGCATCCGCGCATGGTGGGAGGAGGACCGTGCGCGCTCGCAGCGGTTCTACAATGCCGTGCTGCACCAGCAGGGCGAGGCTCCGTATTTCGCCGAGCCGTGGGTATGCCGCAGCGTTGCTGATATGCACCTCGCCAGCCCGGCGATGCTCTGCATACTGCCGCTTCAGGACTGGCTTGCCGCCGATGGCGACCTGCGCCGTGAAAACCCCGCTGACGAGCAGATAAACGTGCCGGCCAACCCGAAGCACTATTGGCGTTACCGTATGCACCTGACCGTCGAGCGGCTGCTCAGCGCGTCGCGGTTCAACGATGAACTCGCAGCACGCATCGCCGCCAGCGGCAGATGAACTGACGAACACAAATAACAACTGAAAATACAATGAGTTACTTCACTGACCGGCGCAGTGTGCGCCGTTTCCAGGACAAGCCTATAGAGGCGCAGCTGCTGCGCTCGATAGTGGCACAGGCTGTCAAAGCGCCTACCACCGGCAATATGCAGCTGTACAGCATCATAGTCTCGCGAAAGGGGAAGAACCGCAAGCCTCTCGAGGCTCTGCATTTCAACCAGCCGGCAGCCACCGGCGCGGACGTGCTGCTGACGGTATGCGCCGATTTCGACCGCTTCTCGCGCTGGTGCGAGGTGAGCAATGCCGCCCCGGGCTACGACAATTTCCTGTCGCTGACTTCCGCCATGGCAGACGCGCTGATAGTGGCGCAGCAGATAGTAACCGTGGCAGAGATGAACGGTCTCGGGACATGTTATCTGGGGACTGTCACCTACAATGCCGCCGAGATAGCCGAGGCACTGCGCCTGCCGCGCCTCACCATGCCTGTCGCGTGCATCGCCTTGGGATACCCCGACGGCGAGGGCGAGGAGACGGAACGCCTCGACGTGGACGCGGTGCTGTATGAGGAGCGTTATCCCGAAATGTCGGACGACGACATACGCCGCCTCTACCGCCCGAAGGACGACTACCCCGCCAACCGCAAGTTTGTCGAGGAGAACGGCAAGCAGACGCTGGCACAGGTGTTTACGGACGTGCGCTACACGCGCGAGATGAACGAGCAGATGTCGCGCCGCCTCATGGACTTCCTGCGCGTGCAGGGGTTCATAGACTGACGCACAGCCGGTATAAAAAAGCATAAAACGGACATCCGCAGGGTGTCCGTTATGCGTTTATGACGCTGGTGCTTGCGGTTGAGGAGGATTTTTTGTAATTTCGCGTGCCGAATTGCTGCCGGTTGCCCGAGGGGTGCCCGGAGCAGCGGCATACCAATACAGAAATAACCAACAAAATACATATCAGAAAATGAATGTAAACTATGACAAGCTGGGCGAAGTAGAAGGAAAAATCGCCATCACGCTTGAAGAGAACGACTACACCGACAAGGTCAAGAAGCAGATCAAGACTCTGGTGCGCACACAGAGCATCCCCGGCTTCCGCCCCGGACACGCCCCCGTGGCACTGATTGAGAAGAAGTTCGGCACATCGGTGAAATACGAGGTCATCAACAAGGAGGTCAGCGATGCCCTCTTCAACTATATCAGCGAGAACAAGCTGCGTGTGCTGGGCAACCCGGTGCCTGTGCGCAACGACGATTTCAACATCGAGGCCAAGGACTTCACATTCGAGTTTGAGGTAGGCCTTGCTCCTGAAATCAAGCCTGTCATCAACGCCGACCTGCACATACCGTACTACAAGATACAGGTGACTGACCAGATGATCGAGGAGCAGAGCACTGCAATGCGCCGCCGCATGGGCGAGCAGAAAGAGGGTGACACTGCCACCGAGGACGCTGTGGTATATGGCACTATCATCGAGCTGGGCGAGGACGGCAACGCCCTCGAAGGCGGCATCGTCAACGAGCGCGGCATCGTCGCTCCCAAGTACTTCAAGGACGAGGAGCAGACCAAGCTGTTCGCCGGCGTGCACGTAGGTGACAAGCTCGTGTTCAACCCTTCCAAGACTTGCGAGAACAACCCCTCGGAGATGGCTTCGATGCTCGGCATCGACAAGGAGGCTGCAGACAAGCACACGGGCGACTTCTCATTTGAAGTTACCAAGATAATGGTGCTTGAGCCCGCAGAACTCGGTCAGGATTACTATGACAAGGTGTTCGGCGCAGACAAGGTGCACGACGAGAAGGAATACCACGACGCTATGCGCGACATGATAGCCGGCCAGCTCGTGGCTGACTCCAACTACCGCTTCAGCATCGACGCCCGCGAGGTTATCGAGAAGGCTGTCGGCGAAATCGTGCTGCCGGAGCGCATCCTCAAGGAGTACCTCAAAATGGAGAACAAGAACGTCAATGACGACAACGTGGACGCAGCATACGCCGAGGCTGTCGGCGGCCTGAAATGGCAGCTCATCGCTGACAAGTTTGCCGAGGAGAAGCAGCTCAAGGTGACAGAGGAGGACATGAAGAACGTGGCAGGCCTGATGGCTCGCAACGAGTTCGCCAAATACGGCATGACCCAGATCCCCGACGACGTGATCGAGAAATACGCCAAGCAGCTCCTCGACGACGAGAAGGTGCGCCGCCGCATCGCCAACGAGACATTCGAGATGCAGGTGTTCAAGGCTATCCACGACACAGTGGCCCTCGACGAGAAGGAAGTCAGCGTAGAGGACTTCAACAAGCTCTTTGACGTGGCAGAAGTGACCAAGGAGTAATCCGCGTCATGCCATAAACATATACGACTGACCCCCCGAGCGGACACTCTGCAGCAGCCGTCCGCTGGGGGGGCGGCATTTTCGGCACGGCATTTGCCGCAACCGCGCACCATAACATCCAACTATAAAACAGACACGATGAGAGACGATTTCAGCAAGTACGCCGCATCGAGCGGCATCAGCTCGACCACACTCGACGCTTACCGCAACTATGTCGGCACACAGGCACAAGGCATGACAACAGTGCCTCGCGCCGATTACATCAACCCTTACATACTCGAGGAACGCCAGCTCAACGTGGCGCAGATGGACGTGTTCTCGCGCCTCATGATGGACCGCATCATATTCCTCGGCACACAGGTGACCGACCAGTCTGCCAACATCATTCAGGCGCAGCTGCTCTACCTCGACTCCGTTGACCCCGAGAAGGACATCTCGATCTACATCAACTCTCCCGGCGGAAGCGTGTATGCCGGCCTGGGCATATACGACACCATGCAGTACATCAACTCGGACGTGTCAACCATCTGCACCGGCATGGCTGCGTCGATGGCCGCCGTCCTGCTCGTGGCAGGACAGAAGGGTAAACGCTTTGCGCTGCCCCACTCGCGTGTCATGATACACCAGCCTATGGGCGGCATCCAGGGCCAGGCCTCCGACATCGAGATTACCGCCCGCGAGATACTCAAACTCAAGGAGGAACTCTACCGCATCATCTCCGACCATTCAGGCCAGCCCTTCGAGAAGGTCGAGGCTGACTCTGACCGCGACTACTGGATGATAGCCGCCGAGGCGGAGCAGTACGGCATGATTGACAAGGTGCTCGCCAACCCCTCACGCAATAACGACAAGAAATAATGGCAAAGAAGCTGAAATGCTCCATGTGCGGCTCTGAGAGCTCGCCCGAAAACCATGTCATAGAGATTGTCCCCGGGCTGAACTTCTGCGAGAACTGCATCAACATGATTGACACTGCCCGCCAGTCTGACGTGGCATCGCGCAGCAAGGGGAAGAAGTCCACGGAGAGGCACGTGATACCGCCGCCTCAGGAAATCAAGGCGTTCCTCGACCAGTATGTCATCGGCCAGGACAACGCCAAGAAATACCTGTCGGTGGCTGTCTACAACCATTACAAGCGTCTTGACGACAATGCCGCCAAAGGCTCGGACAAGGACAGCGACCCCGATGTGGAAATCGAAAAGTCGAACATTCTGCTCGTCGGCCCTACGGGTACGGGCAAGACGCTGCTTGCCAAGTCGATAGCGCGTCTGCTCGACGTGCCGTTCACCATCGTGGACGCGACAGTGCTGACAGAGGCCGGATATGTGGGCGAGGACATCGAGTCGCTGCTCACACGCCTGCTTCAGGCGTGTGACTATGACGTGGCAAAGGCCGAGAAGGGCATCATATTCATCGACGAGATAGACAAGATAGCCCGCAAGAGCGACAACCCCTCGATAACCCGCGACGTGAGCGGCGAGGGCGTGCAGCAAGGTCTGCTCAAGCTGCTGGAAGGCACTGTAGCCCTCGTGCCGCCAAACGGCGGGCGCAAGCACCCGGAGCAGAAGCTCATCGCCGTTGACACGCGCAACATCCTGTTCATCTGCGGAGGCGCGTTTGACGGCATCGAGCGCAAAATTGCCGCTCGCCTCAACACCCGCGTTGTCGGCTACGGCAAGGACGAGGTGTCACGCAAACGCCACCGCGAGAACCTGATGCGCTACGTGCAGCCGATGGATCTCAAGAGCTTCGGCCTAATCCCCGAAATCGTAGGCCGCCTGCCCATACTCACCAGTCTCGAGCCGCTTGACCGCGACGCGCTCCGCCGCATCCTGACCGAGCCGAAGAACGCCATTGTGCGCCAGTACAAGAAGTTGTTCCGCATCGACGGCACGGAACTGGAATTTACCCCCGACGCGCTCGACCGCATAGTAGATACCGCGCTCGAGTACAAGCTCGGGGCACGCGGGCTGCGCTCTATAGTCGAGACGGTGATGGTAGATGCCATGTTCGAGATACCGACGGAAAAGCCGGAGAAATTCACCGTCGATGCGGCATACGTAGAGAAGCAGCTTGCCAAAGCCCATTTCGGCGAACTCTGACAAGCATTTTTGACTCAATATAAGGAGAGACATCCCTCATTGCGGATGCCTCTTTTTTGTCAATTATCTGGTCTTGCAAGCGTCTGTATAATATCGGCATGTCTGCAAGCCGTTGAAAATGCGCGAGATATATGCGAAAAACGGAATGATGTTTTGTCAGTTCGGAATTTATTTGTAATTTCGCGCTGTATTTCAGGGGCCGCCGGCCGAATGGGCGGCGAAATGCCCGAAAAATACGTCAATGCCGTTATCCGGCAATTCATCAACCGGTCGTAATGCAGCCTGAGCGACGCGCCCCCTGTGAGGGTGTCAGGCAATCGGGCATGTGTTGCTTTTAGAGCCGGTTTCCACCTGTCCCTTTCTTCTTGACTTTCAAGCTCTGGCGAACTGGACAGGCAAAACAGAGATTAACCCTATATACTCAACAAAAACATACCGGCCGGAGATATTTCCGCCGAGTGCCGAGCCAGCCCGACAACAGAGCGCTGACAGGCTCCTAAGAATTCGTTTATGTACAATATCGAACAACTCGAAGCCATGCCTCGCGAAGAGGTTCTGAAGATAGCCGAAAGCATGGGGATGAAAAAGACCGATGCCGCCACCCAGGAGGATGCAGTATACTACATCCTTGACAACCAGGCTGATGCGGCCAAGGAGAACGCAAGCAAGTCGTCCTCGCGTAAATCGACAAAGGAGCGCAAGCCTCGTGCCGCCAAGAGCGCGGAGGCAGCCGCAACGACGGAAAATGCCGCGGAGGCAGAAGCCGCCGAGAAGCCCGCGCCCAAGAAGCGCGGCCGCAAACCCAAAGCAAAACCCGCAGAGGAGGCAGCTCCTGCGCCAGCAGAAGCAGCTCCGGCTGAGGCTCCTGCCACCGAGGCAGAAGCTGCCGAGAAGCCCGCACCCAAGAAGCGCGGCCGCAAGCCCAAGGCAAAGCCGGCGGAGGAAGCGGCGGCAGCCATCCCCGGACTTGAAGCAGCCCAGGCGGAAGCACCTGTCCAGCAGCCCGAACCGGCTGAACAGCCGCAGCCAGCAGCCGAACCTGCCCCGATGCCTGAAGCCGAGCCGGCTGACAACAATGCCCCGGAAGAAGAGGCTCAGCCGCAGCCCTCCCCTGAACAGCCTGACAATGAAGAGGAACAGCAGCCACGGCAGAAACCCTCGCTTGACTCATTTTTCTCAAAGGCCAAGGGCAAGACTTTCGTGCGCCGCACGCAGAAGGAAATCGAGGAGGCTGCCATTGCCGCCGCTCATGCCCCTATCATAATCGCAGAGCCGGGTGTGGACATAATATTGCAGCAGACGCAGGCGCAGGCCAAGCAGAAACACTTGAGCAAGAAACAGCGCCAGCAGCAGCGTCGCATGCTCGAACAGCAGCAACAGCAGCAGATGCGCCAGCAGGAGACCATGTTCGATTTCAGCGGAATAATCGTTTCCTCTGGCGTGCTCGAAATCATGCCTGACGGCTACGGCTTCCTCCGCTCAAGCGACTACAACTACCTCACCAGCCCCGACGACGTGTATGTGTCGCAGCAGCAGATCAAGCAGTATGGCCTGAAGCCCGGCGATGTGGTGGAAGGCGGCATACGCCCGCCGCGTGAGGGCGAGAAGTATTTCCCGCTGTGCTGCATCAACTCTGTCAATGGCCTCGACCCCGCAGTGGTGGCTGACCGCTCGCCCTTTGAGCATCTCGTGCCGCTGTTCCCGGACGAGAAATTCAACCTCACCGGCGGACGCAGCAGCAACATCTCGACACGCATCGTCGACATGTTCGCCCCGATAGGCAAGGGCCAGCGTGCGCTCATCGTCGCGCCGCCCAAGACCGGCAAGACAATATTGCTCAAGGATATAGCCAACGCTATTGCCGAGAACCACCCCGAAACATACATCATCATGCTGCTCATCGACGAGAGGCCAGAGGAGGTGACTGACATGGCCCGCAGCGTCAACGCCGAGGTGATAGCCTCGACATTCGACGAGCCGGCTGACCGCCATGTCAAGATAGCCGGCATCGTGCTCGAAAAGGCCAAACGCCTCGTGGAGTGCGGCCACGACGTGGTGATAATGCTCGACTCAATAACTCGCCTGGCACGCGCATACAACACCGTCTCGCCTGCATCGGGCAAGATACTTTCCGGCGGCGTGGATGCCAACGCGCTGCAGCGTCCCAAGCGATTCTTCGGCGCAGCCCGCAACATCGAGAACGGCGGTTCGCTCACCATCATCGCCACCGCGCTGACCGAGACTTCCTCCAAGATGGACGAGGTCATATTCGAGGAGTTCAAGGGCACGGGCAACATGGAGCTTCAGCTCGA
>DHKE01000025.1:22913-42459 GCA_002404675.1 Porphyromonadaceae bacterium UBA4702
CTCTCCAACAAGCGCATATTCCCCGCCGTTGACATCATGGCATCCTCAACGCGCCGCGACGACCTGCTGCTTCCGCCCGACGTGCTCAACCGCATGTGGATACTCCGCAACTACCTCGGCGACATGAACTCGCTCGAGGCCATGGAGTTCATGAAGAAGCGCATGGAGCTGACACGCACCAACGAGGAACTGCTCGCCACCATGTCCCGTTGACACCGCCATGAAGGGGAAGGACGTACAGAAAACCAACGCCGCAAGGCTGCTCGACCGGGCCAAGATAGCGTACAGCCTCGTGCCGTATGCCTTTGACCCGGACGACCTGGCGGCATCGCACGTTGCCGAGCAGCTGGGCGAGCCTGTCGAGCGCGTGTACAAGACCCTCGTGCTGCACGGCGACCGCAATGGTCATTTCGTGTGCGTCATACCCGGCAACCGCGAGGTTGACCTGAAAAAGGCGGCGAAAGCATCGGGCAACAAGAAGGCGGAACTAATACCGATGCGCGAGCTGCTGCCGCTGACAGGCTACATACGCGGCGGCTGCACGGCAATAGGCATGAAGAAGCCTTTCCCTGTCTTCCTGCAAGAGGACTGCCGCAAGTTTGACATATTCTACGTTTCTGCCGGACAACGAGGCTTGCAGCTCGCCCTATCTCCGGCTGACTACATCGCCTATACCCACGCCACGGTGTGCGACATCGCCACCGCTGCAGATAACGCTGAACAATGAACACATTCGGACAGACGCTGCGCCTGACGACTTTCGGCGAGAGCCACGGAAAGGCCATAGGGGGAATACTCGACGGCATGCCGCCGCGCATACCCATCGACATCCGCCATGTCGCGGAACTGATGGCTGCACGCCGCCCTGGCTATAGCAGCCGCGTGTCGAAACGCCGTGAAGGAGACATAGTGGAGTTCCTTTCTGGCTTAACCGAAGGGGGTGTGACGCTCGGTACGCCCATTGGCTTCACGATACGCAACCTCGACGCGCATAGCGAGGAATACGAGGAGCTGCGGCACAAATTCCGTCCCAACCACGGCGACTACACATGGCAGGCCAAATACGGCATCCGCGACTGGCGCGGCGGCGGACGGGCTTCTGCCCGCGAGACCGCAGCGCGTGTGGCTGCTGCTGGCATCGCCGACCACCTTCTCGTGGCCAAGGGCATTTCCGTCACTGCCGAGCTGGAAAGCATCGGCGGCATGCGTGAGGAGTTTTGGGACACTCTGCTGAAAGAGTTGCGTCGGGACGGGGAAAGCATGGGCGGCGTGGTCTCATGCACCATTGACGGCGTGCCTGTCGGCCTCGGCGAGCCGGTTTTCGGGAAACTGCAGGCACAGCTTGCATACGCCATGATGACTATCCCCGGGGTCAAGGGGTTTGAATACGGCATGGGCTTTTCATCTGCCTACAAATGCGGCATGGACTGCGTTGACACGTTCACCTGCTCCGAGGAGGGCGAAGTGACCACCCTCACCAACAACAGCGGCGGCATACAGGGCGGCATCTCCAACGGCATGCCCATAAACATGCGGGTCGTCTTCAAGCCTACCCCCACGCTCGGGCAGGCTGTCAAAACCATTGACGATACCGGCGCGGCGACAACGCTCAAAGTCAAAGGGCGGCATGACCCCTGCATTGCCGTGCGCGGCACGGCTGTGGTACGCGCCATGGCGATACTCACCATTGCCGACGCGCTCCTCACCGCAGGTCACAAATTCTGGCGCGAGTGAACCCGTACTATACCGACTATGCCGAATACCTGTCGCGGCTTTTCCCGGGACAGAAGGTGCAGAAACTGTCGATCAACGCGGGCATGACCTGCCCTAACCGTGACGGAACTGTCGGCACGGGCGGCTGCATTTACTGCGACAACCGTACATTCTCGCCGCCGTATACCGACCCTCGCTTGCCCATACGCCTGCAGATCGAGGACGGGCGGAAATTCTTCGGCCGCAAATACCCTTCGATGAAATATCTCGCCTACTTCCAGAGCTACACTAACACTTTCGCTCCAGCCGACACGCTTCGGCGGCTGTACGGCGAGGCCTTGGACTGCGAGGGGATAGTCGGCATAATCATCGGCACTCGCCCCGACTGCCTGCCGACGGCGACGCTGGACTTGCTTGAGGAAACAGCACGCCGTGTCCCCGTAATTGTCGAGATCGGGGCTGAGACGAGCCACGACCGCACGCTGCGCGAGGTAAACCGCCGCCATACATGGCAATGCGTATGCGAAGCCGCAGATGCACTCCACGGCCGAGGCATCCATGTCGGGCTGCACCTGATAGCCGGGCTGCCCGGAGAAACACGCGAAGACATACTCGCGACTGTGCGTGCTGCATCGGCTCTGCCGATAGACACGCTGAAGCTGCACCAGATGCAGGTGATACGCGGCACGGAGCTGCACCGCCGCTACCTTGCCGGCACTGACCGCACGCTGCGCTTCACCATTGACCAGTACCTCGACCTTTGCGCCGACATAGTGGCGACAGTGCCGCGCCGCATTGCCATTGAGCGGTTTGTGTCGCAGGCTCCGGCAGACATGCTTGTCTCGCCGCGCTGGGGACTGAAGAACTACCAGTTCACCGGCCGTCTCCACCGCAAGTTGCGAGACCGCATTACTCAGAAGAAATGACATATACGGATATAGTATACGAAGAGAGGGGAGCACCGACTGGCGCTCCCCTCAACTGTATCGGGATTTGATTGTTGTCGTTGTCAGGGTCAGCGTACCACTACTTTCGCGGTGGTCTTGCCGCACTTCACTACATAGATGCCCTTGGCGATGTCGATGCGTGTCAGGTCGCTGTCAACGGTGCCGCGGGCGATGATGCGTCCGTCAGCTGCCATTACAACTGCCTGGTTGCCCTCGTTGCCGGAGATTTCGATGTAACCGCGACCGCCGGCGATGCCATCGTTGCTGCGCTCGATGCCGTCTACCTGCGAGTTGGCAAGGTCAATCTGGCTGGAAGCGCGAGAGATTACTTCACCGCCCATGATGTCCATGATGGTGTATACCTGATAGAGGGTGTACACGTTGGTGTCGTAGCCTTCGGAGTGTGTCCATGAGCGGGTTGCTCCTGTGCGTGCCA
The DNA here is from genome assembly GCA_002404675.1 of Porphyromonadaceae bacterium UBA4702. Classification (GTDB taxonomy): domain Bacteria; phylum Bacteroidota; class Bacteroidia; order Bacteroidales; family Muribaculaceae; genus Lepagella. The sequence goes on from DHKE01000025.1 coordinate 26,010, forward strand.
TGTCAGAGAATGTGTTGGAGCGTATGCCGTAGCCGGTGACAGTGCCGTCGTACTGTGCCGGGGTGTACTTGATATTGTCTACGAAGAGGCAGAAGTTGTTCTCTGTACCCTCATAGCGGATAGCGAAGTACTTGGCGTCTGCGGGGAGTATAGCGTTGCAAGGCTTCCATGCGACATGGCTGTTGGTGAACGCTTCAACCTTCTTGAACGAGTCGGGATTGTCGTTGGTCGTAGAGTACCACAGCGAGATTTCCTCCTCGTAGAGTGTTTCGCCGTCAGCTTCTGATGCACAAGCGATCTCGAATGAAACCTCTGTGCCGCCTTTCACCTCTGGCGATACCAGCCAGTTGTCAACAGTGCCTGTCGGGGAGGCGATGGTCACGAGGATATTGTCGCCGCGCTTCTCTCTTTCCTTCAAGAGGGGGGTGAGCTGGCTGATCCAGTCGAGTTGGAATGACTGGTATGCAGTCGGTGCAAAACGGTCGGGATAGTTGATTGAGCCGAGCGAGTATGTAGCGAGTTCATCGCGGTCTATGTTGCGGAACGTGCCGAGCATGTCGCCGTGGCTGCCGGGTACGGTCTCCTCTGCACCGAAGGTGACAGCGGGTTCGTCCCATGTCACAGTCGCGCTCTTGTGGTCTTCAGCCTCAACTGCGCTTCCGTTCTGCGGAACGGGGATGTTGTCGGTGAATACCTTGAGTGGAACAGACATCGTGTTGTTGTCCGTATTGGTGTCGTCAGACTGTATGGCGAAGCTGAGAGTAGACTCGCCTATGAGGGCAACCTTCGGAGTGAGGGAGAATGTGTATTCAGCCTCGTCATTCTGCGCGAGAGTCTCGGCAGGGCGGACTGCGGTGAGGGTTTCGAGCACTTCAGAGCCGCGCATCACCTTGACTGCGCCGTCAGAGAGAGGCATGTCGGAAGAACCGAAGTTGCGTACTGTGGCGGTGAAGTTCAGGTTGTTGCCCACGTTGCCGTAGGTGTCGCCGTTTATTGCGGTCACTGCGAGATCGTCGCCCTCGTAGTTGCGGATTTCGAAGCGGTCGAGCAGGAAGTACTGCGAGTAGGAGCCGATGTTGACACGGATAGCCACAGCCACCCAGTCGCGGTTCTGCATATTGGCGGGCAGGTTGACGGTCTTGGTTTCCCAGCCGCTGCCGTCAGAGCCGGTGAATGTGGCGAGCAGGTGGTCGCGGTCGTTTTCGCAAGTTGCGAGCACTTCGATTGAAGTCGGTGTTGCTGCGCCGAAGAACATGTTGAGGTCAACCTTGACATTGTTCATGCCCTTGGTGGAGAACTTCGGCAGCGTCAGCTGGCTTGAGCCCCTCCAGTAGGCGACGAGGGCGATGCCGCTGTCGTTAGGTTCAACGCCGTCTTCTGCAAGCTCTGCCGGGTCTGCGAAGCCCCATGAGGGGTAGAGCTCTGTGAGAGGCTCGATCATGTACGGCTCGTATGTCAGGTTGACATTCTCGCCGGAATACGGGAATGTTTCCTTCATCGGCAGTCCGTAGGGCTGGCCGAGCATTTCGCCTACGGTGTAGTAGGTGTTGGCCGAGCCGGCCGCGTTGGCCGCGAGCACGCCGAACTGCTCTATGGCGAGAGCCTGGCCGGAGGGCACGGTGTATGTGAACGTAGTCTCATGGCCGAGGTCGCGGTATTCCACCCAAGCCTGGCCGGTGTATCGCATCAGCTTGTAGGTGCAGTCCTCGGGGATGACAGCGCCGCCGTTGGCGCCGCGCTTTTCTACGCGCCAGTCGAGCTTCATGCTGCGGTTGTCCGCGCTGACGGTCTTCTCGATGATTGCGGGAGCGGGTATGTCAACGCCAACGAACTGCGCAACGGATGTCGAAACGCCCTTGCCCTCGCTGCTGCTTGCGCAGATAGTGAAGGTGTTCACGCCCTGGCCTGCAGCAATCTTGACAGAGGCGTTCTCGCCTGTCGCTGCAGTGACGGTCTTGGTCTCGATGGGAGAGGTGACTGTCGCTGTCAGAGAAGTTCCGGCAGCGATGTCGTCACCGGCGATAGTCTTGGTCGGCATCTTGAAGCTGACGTTGGCGAAGAGTGTCCCGTCCTCGGCAGCTGTGATGTCGATGTCCTGCACGGCAGCTGGCGCGCTCATCGAGGACTCGGTGGCTGTCACCTTGAAGTTGCGTGCATAGAGACGGTACTGGTTGGCATCGGAGATACAGTGTATTGCGATATATTTCACGCCTGGTTCCGCGACCTTGAACATCAGGTCAATCGGGGTGAAGTTCTCGGCCTTGGAGATTTCCGTTGCGCTCTTGAGAACGGTAGCGGCACGCATGTCCTCGAGGGTCTTGCCGTTGCCGAGCACAACCTCGAAACGCTCAGTGCCGGCAAACGGGTGGTTGGATGCCCATGCCTCGAAGTTGAAGTTGTACACCGTGTTCGGGTCGGAGAAGTTGATGCCCGGGAGTATCAGGTAGTCATCGGCCTGGTTGTCGCCATGGCAGAGGTAGTAGAAGCCGCCGGTATGGGGGTCTTGCTCATCGTAGAACCATGTGCGCGGAGTGTCGCCGCGGCTGTCATAGTCGTTGTTGGCATTGATGATAGTGAACATGCCGCGCATTGCAGCCGACATCTCTGTCTCGCCGTCGGCCGGGCCGAGGTATACGGGGACGCTGAGCGCGCCGTCGTTGGCAAGGTCGTTTGACTTGCCGCGAGCGGAAGTCTTGCCGGCTGCCATTGCCTCAACCTCTGCGGAGTATACTGCTCCGCCGGCAGGAAGGGTGATGGCGAGGCTGTTGCCGCTCACCGGGGTGTTGTTCATCTTCACACCGTCCAGATATACGTTGTATGTCATGTCCGAAGTATTGATGTAGCCGTTGTTGACGCCCTTGGTCACAGGATTCCATGACACCTGGGTCTTGGAGAGGCGCACGTTCTCGGGAGCGCAGGGGATGTCGTTGCCTACATATTTCTCGATGTTGAGCGGCGCGCCGTATACCTTGTCGATGCCCTTGTAGGTGTAGGGGCGTGCGGTCACGACGTGCATGCCCTCTTCGAGAGTGAGGTCGACGCTGACAGTAGAGCCGGCAGCGGCGGTCTTGTCATAAGCCGGAGTGGAAGAGCCGTCGACAGTCACCTCGAGGAAGAGCGAGCCGGAGAAGGCTGCGCCGTCCTTGTCAGTAGAGGGCATGCGCAGCTTGGCGGTGCCGGCCAGCGACGCGCCGGTGAAATCCCAGCTGTCGAGGGTCACGGGGGCGGGTGCGCCGTCCACTACAAACGGGTCTGAGGTGTATAGGATGAGCCACTGCTCATCGTTGTTCATATTGCCGATTTCTGTGTATTTGCCGGTCTTTATGTCGATGAGACCCATTTCGGTCACGTCGATGTATTCGGCGGAATTGGCGATGTATATCATGCCGTTGTCGCGTGGGCTGTATACCATCGATCCGATGTAATCACCGATGCTGTGGTCTGACTCCACAGCGAGCGTGAACTTTCCGGTCTTCTTGTCGAGACGGCTCAGTGAGCAGTCCTCCGCGAGTGTGTAGACATTGCCGTCTTCCGGACACCATGCCATGGCGAGGCTGTTTTCCCAGTCAGAAGTGGAGATGTCGCCTAAGCGGGTGTAATTGCCGGTATTGGGGTCATACGTCATCGTCTGGTACTGGTTGCCGTTGTCAGCACGCGATGTGATCAGGTACACGATGTCGTTGTCCGAGTCGTAAGCGCAGTTCCACACCACCTTGTCGTAGCCTCCGAACAGATCGAATGTTTCCTGGCTTATCAGTGCGCCTGAAGCCACGTCGAAGACCCGCATGCCCATCTCCTCGAGTCCCGAGCTGTTGGTGGATTTGTGGTACCATGTCACGAGCTGGCCGTTGCGTACATATCCGCATGAGGGATAGTATGACTCCTGGCTCCAGATGTTGGTGGACTGGGGTACTTTGACGTTGTACCATCCCTGCGACTGGGGGAACTGCGACGAGTTGTAGCCCAGGTATCCGTAGAAAGTGCCGGCGGCATTCACGCGCATGGGCGCGAGGCCGTTGGGCTGGGTTGCTTTCCGCGCCTTGTGTGACGGAACTTCCATCAGCACGGGCTTGGGCAGGTTGCCGCTGTTGAAAGCGTCAACCTGAATGCCGCGATAGCGTGCGTCGCCGTTTAGCCTCACGATCTCCTCGCCGGAGACCTGTGCCTTGGAGGCTGCTGAACGCCGCTCAATCTGCTGTGCCGACGCGCTTAATGTCACGCCCGCCACGAGCAATGCGGCTGTAAGACTGTAAATTCTTGACATTTGATTATTTATTAGGTATAGTATAGAGCATGGTTTACCCTGCAAAGATACCAATTTTCCGATAATGATAAATCCGGCACCCCATGGAATGCCGGATTATTACGCAACTTTAACTATAAGCGCATACCCTCTGCATATTTCTCGCATACCTTGCGGCGGTCAGCTGAGCGTGCCGCGGTTGGCGAGCATCATCATGATGCCGGTGGCTATGACTGCCACGAAGAAGGTTATGCCTATCCACATCTTGGCGCGGTTCGTAAGCTCGTAGGCCCGCTCTTTCTCGCCGTTGCGCCATGCGCGGTTGGCGGAGGCGGCAAACCATACGGCTACAAGGCCGAGCAGCGAGCCGCACAGCAGCGTGACTATGATGGCATACGGCAGCAGGTTGCGCGGCGGCACGCTGTAGTCGGGGCGCGTGTCGTTGGGCGGCAGCACCGGGGTGCCGGAACGGCGCACGATGTGCCGGAACTGCGGCGGCAGCGAGTCCATGTTTTCCTCGCCCGCATCTTTGGGCGCGGCTGGTATGGTCTGCGGCTGCTGCGAGGGGTGCATGGCGGCGAACAGCCGCTGGCGGAAGGCGCGGCAGATGTCGGCGTTGTCACGCGCTTTTTGCCAGTCTTCCATCCCTTTGCACCATACGTATGTGTCAGGGGTTACGCCGGCATCGGCGAGCTCTGTCAGCAGGTACGGCCCGCGCTGCTCGCCCTCTATCATCGCGAAAAATTTCTTCGGCATTGTCTGTTTCCTTTATGCAAAGCGTTTCGGACGACAACGGCATCAGAGACGCAGGATGCCGCCTAGCATCATGCGCAGGCTCTCGTAGTAGTCATAGTCGTAATCGTACGGGTCGTAATATGATGAGTTGCCGTTCACTGTGTCATAAATCAGGACGGACAATGCTGTCAACAGCAGCAGGACGGTGATGATGCTGAGCGCGCCGAGTATGATAGATATTGTGCTCATTGAGCGGACGGAGCGTGCCATGTTCTCGGCCGCCTCCCTGTTGCCTGCGGCTGCGACCTTGACGGCGTTGCCTGATTTGGAGATAGCCAGTATTGCCAGTATCAGTGATGGCACAGCGAATATCCAAGCGATGAAGTATGAGAATATGCCGAACACCATTGCCGCCGAGGCTGTCACGATTGCTGCCACCGCTACGCCTTTGCCTGATTTGAAGTCAACGGGGGCGGCATATTCGGCAGGGGTGTTGGCGGGGTTGTATCTGTTACTCGCGGGCGGCGCCGGCGGTGTCTGCGGCATTTGGGGAGTGTATGGCGCAGCCGGGCGTGCGCAGGGCGAGGGTGGCGGCACTGCTCCTGTCGGCGAGCCGGACTCTGGCGCGGCTGTATAGGGCTGCGGCGCGGGCGTGCCGGCAGTTGGCGGCGGACAGGCTGGCGTCGTCATGCCGGATGTCGCTGGAGGAGGAACGGCGCCGGCAAGTGGTGCGGGAGGCACTGGTGTGCCGTAGGCCTGCGGTTCTGGTTCTGCCGGCGGCAGTGTCTGGAGCGTTTCGGGTTCTTGGATAGGTTCGGGAGCAGGCGCAAAGAAGTCGGCGAGCTCGGCGATTTCATTTGCGGGCTTCCATGCGTCGAGGCCTTCGTGCCATACCAGCGTGTCAGGGGCGATGCCGTACGCCGCCAGCTCTTCCTTCTCGTAAGGGCCTGCCGGCGAACCTGCGTTGTTGTAATAGAATTTCATAATCTGTTTGCATTAAATGTGTCGATAAAAATAGGTGGCACGTCAGCCGCACTTGGAGGTGCCGCAAGAGGTGCATATCAGGCAGCCCTCCTGGTAGATGAGTGTTTCGGCGCCGCAGTTGGGGCATTTCTGCCCCTTGGCGTTTGTGCCGTTGGGGATATACTTCTTCAGTGCGCGTTCCACGCCGTTCTTCCACGTGTTTATGCTGTCGGAGTCCAGCTCGAGGCCGCTTACGAGCTTCAGCACCTGGTCGATGGGCATGCCGTAGCGCAGCACGCCGGAGATCAGCTTGGCGTAGTTCCAGAACTCTGGGTTGAACTTCTCGCTCAGCCCCTCAATGGTGGTCTTGTAGCCGCGCTTGTTGATAAACTGGAAGTCGTACCGCTTGCTTCCGTCGGCGGCTTGCGCCTTGATAATCTTGCCGTGCGACACGCTCTTGGGGCAGAATATGCCGTCCTCGTCGTCGGCGAGGCCTGTGAATATCTCGTAGGGCTTGCCGTCAACGAGGCCGACGAAGGCTATCCACTTCTCCTTGTTGTTCTGGAAACGCACCACATCGGCTTCGAGTTCGATAGGGCGTTTCACTATGTGCTGCGGCGTATGTATCAGCGCCGGCTTGGCGTCCTTCTTCTTGACGGCTTCGAGCACATTGTTGCGCGAGCCGTCGCGGTAGACCGTGCAGCCCTTGCAGCCGGCTCGCCAGGCCTCTGTGTACAGCTTGCCGACCATCTCCTCTGTCGTGTCGGCGGGGAGGTTGATGGTTACGGAGATGCTGTGGTCCACCCATTTCTGGACAGCGCCCTGCATGCGCACTTTCTCCATCCAGTCCACGTCGTTGCTCGTGGCCTTGTAATACGGCGACTGCGCCACCAGCGCGTCAATCTCTTCAGCGGTCATGTTGCGGCGCGGCTCGATGCCGCGAGTGCGCATCCACTCGACAAACTTGTGGTGGTATACTATGTATTCTTCGAAAGCGTCGCCCACTTCGTCCACGAAGTCTATGACCGCGTTCTCGTCGCTGGGGTTGACCTTGCGGCGGCGTTTGTAGATGGGGAGGAAAACCGGCTCGATGCCGGAGGTGGTCTGGGTCATGAGCGAGGTCGTTCCGGTCGGGGCTATGGTGAGACAGGCAATGTTGCGCCGTCCCTGGCGTGCCATCTTCTCGTAGAGGGCTGGGTCAGCCTCGCGCAGCCGCTGTATGAACGGGTTGTCTTTCTCGCGCTCTGCGTCATAGACTTCAAACGCTCCGCGCTCCGCAGCCATGTCAACCGATGCGCCGTAGTATGCCAGAGCCAGCTGCTTGTGCACCTCGACGGAGAAAGCCGTTGCCTCGGGCGTGCCGTAGCGGTAGCCGAGAGCCGCGAGCATGTCCCCCTCGCCGGTGGTGCCGCAGCCCGTGCGCCGGCCTTTCAGGGTCATGGTGCGTATCTTGTGCCACAGGTTCAGTTCCGTCTGCTTCACCTCGTCGGTTTCAGGGTCGTGTGCTATCTTGTCGATGATCTTGTCGATTTTTTCCATCTCGAGGTCGATGATGTCGTCCATGATGCGCTGCGCCTTGCGGACGTGGGTGCGGAACAGGTCGAAGTCAAACGACGCATGGTCGGTGAACGGGTCGCGGACATAGCTGTACAGGTTGATCGCCACGAGGCGGCAGCTGTCGTAGGGGCAGAGGGGTATCTCTCCGCAGGGGTTGGTCGAGACGGTGGTGAAGCCTTCGTCTGCATAGCAGTCGGGGACGGATTCTCGCAAGATTGTGTCCCAGAACAGCACGCCGGGTTCTGCGCTCTTCCATGCGTTGTGGACTATCTTGCCCCACAACGCCTTGGCGTTGATGTCCTTGCTGTACAGCGGATTTTCGCCGCTTATAGGGTATGTCTGCGTGTACTTGCCGTCAGACAGGGCGGCACGCATGAATTCATCGTCAATCTTGACTGACACATTCGCGCCAGTCACCTTGCCCTCGGTCATCTTCGCGTCGATAAACGCTTCGGAGTCCGGGTGCTTGATGCTCACGGTGAGCATCAGCGCGCCGCGCCGTCCGTCCTGCGCCACCTCGCGTGTGGAGTTGGAATACCGCTCCATGAACGGCACGAGTCCTGTCGAGGTGAGAGCCGAGTTTTTCACAGGGCTGCCCTTCGGGCGGATGTGCGAGAGGTCGTGCCCCACGCCGCCGCGCCGCTTCATCAGCTGCACCTGCTCCTCGTCTATCTTGATGATGCCGCCGTAAGAGTCGGGCCTGCCGGTAAGGCCGATGACAAAGCAGTTGGAGAGCGAGCCTATCTGGTAGTCGTTGCCGATGCCCGCCATCGGGCTGCCTTGCGGCACGATGTATCGGAAGCAGCGCAGCAGCGAGAACACCTCGTCCGCGCTCATCGGGTTGGGGTATTTCGCCTCGATGCGGGCTATCTCGCCGGCGATGCGGCGGTGCATGTCGTCTGGTGTCAGCTCGTAGATGTTGCCAAACGAGTCTTTCAGGGCATATTTGCTCGACCAGACGCGGGCTGCGAGCTCGTCGCCCTTGAAATATTCGAGCGAGGCATTGTAGACCTCATCGTAAGTGTATGTTTTCCTGTCGGTTCCCATCGTACAGTATGAGTCTTGTTGGTTAGAAGTATTGCGAGTGCAAATATCGCAAAAAAAATCCGATTGTCCAACTCCTCCCCGCACTTTCCTCCTCTGTTTTGTCCTGAAAAGGTTGGCTTACAAATGAGAGAAAATGAGCACGATGCCAAGGGGAACACGTGCAACAGACGCAACAACAGGAAACAAAGAAATCATCATCAATAACCCATGAAACTAATATCACTATGAACGATTGCAAGAAACTCACCGTTACTCACTCGACCGCCTCGCTGTCGAGGCGGCGGGGTGCGACTGCACCTCCTTCCGGCAGCGGTCCTCCCCCGGCTTTGCCCCGGCGTACTGGCGGTAGGGGCGGTGCAGGTCGAGGCAGTGGAAGCGGTGTATGTGACGCGCCCCCTCTGGCGGCGGCGTCATGTAGTCGCCGAATACTTGCCGCAGGTACGTGCCGTTGTCGCGCATGCCTGCGGCCTGCATGTCCTCGAAGCCTGTCGGTGTCGGCTCTCCGAGCACCAGCTCGCGGTCTACTATCGAGGGGATGCCGTCGTTGAGGTTGACGGCCACGAGGCGTGAGGTTTCAAAGGGGCAGCGTGTCATCTCGCGGCGTATCGCCGCTTGGAGCTTATCCACGGTATAGAGGCGGCGCAGCAGGCGCGGCACCCATGAGGAAGGTCCGCGTCCGTGGCGGAAGGGGTCGCGGCAGCGCAGGTATAGCATCTTGCGCAGGGTCTGGTAGCGCAGGTTGTGCAGCCGTCGGGCCAGGGGGCTGTCGGGGACGCCGTCTATGGGGAATATGTCGAGGTACACGCCGCCGAGGTAGTATAGGTGGGGACGCTCGATGAGGGTGGTTGACGCATCCTGCACCTTGCCGAAATGGAGCGGGTACTTCTTGTCGTTCTCATAGCAGACGAACTCGTATGGCTCGGGGAGAATCTCGCGGCTGTGTGCAATGAGCCTGTCGTAGTCGGGGCGGGGCATGGCCAGGTCCACGTCGTCGTCCCAGGGTATGAAGCCCTTCTCGCGCACCGCGCCGAGCAGCGTGCCGTCGGCCATGTACCAGCGCAGGGAGTGCCGCTCGAAGGCGGCGGCGACATCCTTTAGCATCGCGAGCAGGTGGAGCTGGAGGGTGCGAATGTCATAGTTCGTTCCGGGGTTGTTGTCTGCCATTTCAGTTGTTGTTTGTGATGAATGCGTGGAGTGGAGGTTCGGAGGCACGCCGTGTCCCTGCACTGCCGCTCAATAAACGGGTGCGGGGCGGTGCGAGAGCCGTATGCCGGCCGCACCGTCCCGCTGTGCGATATTGTCAGGTATGACGTATTTGTCAGAGGCCGAATTTCTTGCGGAGGTTCTCGAGCATGTCAACGGTCATGCGCTCGAGGTCGTACTCGGGCTTCCAGTCCCACTCCTGGCGGGCGCAGGTGTCGTCGAGGCTGTCTGGCCAAGAGTCGGCTATGGCCTGGCGCAGTGGGTCGAGCTCGTATTCCATCTCAAAGCCGGGGACATGCTCCTTGATTTTGGCGGAGATGATTTCGGGGTCGAAGCTCATGGAGGCGATGTTGAACGAGTTGCGGTGAACGAGGCGCGTCGGGTCAGCCTCCATTATTTCCACGGCAGCGCGGAGCGCGTCGGGCATGTACATCATGTCCATGAACGTGCCGGGCTTGAGGGGGCATTTGAATTTCTCCCCCTTGACGGCGCTGTAGTAGATGTCAACGGCGTAGTCAGTCGTGCCGCCGCCCGGAGGCGCTACGTATGAGATGAGGCCGGGGAAGCGCACCGAGCGTGTGTCCACGCCGAAGCGGCGAGCGTAGTAGTCGGAGAGCATCTCGCCTGTCACCTTGGTCACGCCGTAGATTGTGTCGGGACGCTGTATGGTGTCCTGCGGGGTCTTGACGTGGGGGGTGTTCTTTCCGAAAGAGCCTATTGAGCTGGGGGTGAAGACGGCGCATTTCTTCTCGCGTGCGACCTCGAGGGTGTTGTACAGGCCGCCTACGCCGATTTTCCAGGCGAGCTGGGGGCGTGCCTCTGCCACTGCGGAGAGGAGGGCGGCGAGGTTGTAGATGGTGTCGACGTTGTACTTCTCGACAGCGTCGGCTATCATCTGCGCGTTGGTGATGTCAACCTCCTCTGCCGGGCCGGACTCGAGGAGCACGCCTTTGGGCTCTGCCCCTTTGATAAAGCCGGCGACTATCTGCCCTTCGGGGTATTCGCGGCGGAGTTTCATGGTGAGCTCAGAGCCTATCTGGCCTGTCGCTCCGATTATAAGAACATTTTTCATCCTTGATTACAATCGATTAGATGGTTATTGCACTTTTCAGTACGCAAAATTACCCATAATATGTATGGTACACAAAATATTGCGTGCAAAAAATTTGAACGCCCCGTGTCAGGTGCGCATGATGCAGACGAGGATGCGCTCGGTCATCTGGCCGCGCAGCAGTCGGCGCAGCTCGCGGCGGCGCATCTTGCCGCACGGCACTACGGCTATGAGTTGTGCTTCGGGGCGGTCTATGAGGTGGGCTATCTCTGATACCAGCTCGGGCTCCGGCACTTCGACGGCGACACAGCGGCAGCCCTGCTGCATCAGCTGCTCGGCCTGCTCGCGGAAGGCGCGTGTCTCTATGGCATCGTTGCCGGCTGCATCGGTGTCGGGGTATGCCATTGCGATGCCCATGTCCACGTCATTGAAGGTGGCTACGATGCCTTGCGCCGCGCTGGTGTGCGTGAAGTCGGCGATGTAGAGCATCGTCTTGCCCTCCATGGCGGCGAGGCGTGAGCGCATCACGCGGATGTCCTCATCACGGAACGAGGCCTCCTCCAGGCCTATGAATTTCAGGTCAACGGGCTCACGCACGACGTCGCGGCGGCGCATGAGCCACCACAGCAGGAGCGTGGGGAGAGCGAGCGAGAGCAGGAAGGCTGCCACGAGGGCTATCATCCCCTTGGTCTTGGAGGGCTTGATGTCGCTGTATGCGGCATCGACCACAAACCCTGTCGTGTCAGTGGAGTATAGGCGCAGCTCGGCGGCCTCGCGGCGCTGGAGCAGGTAGAGGTACATCTCGTTTTTGATGGCCTTGTCGCGCATCAGGTCAAACAGCTCTCGCTCCAGTCCTGGGAGTGTGCTTACTTTCGCCTTTGCCTCGTCGGAGAGGGAGTGCATCGTGCCCAGGTCGCGGCGGCTGCGCTCCACGCCCTGCGAGAAGTCGGTGATGATAGTGCTGCGCATCTTGGCTATCCGCTCGTTGATGCTCTGCATCGAGGGGTGCTCCGGGGTGGCTGAACGCTCCAGCTCGCGCTTCTCGCTGACGAGGCGGTTGTACTCCTCGGCAAGTGGGTTGGGGGTTTCGCCGGCGAGCGACACGGGTATGAAGCTGTTGCCGCTGTTGTCCTTGTTGAGTGTGTACAGCACCTGGTCGTAGTATGTCAGGGCGTTTTGGGAGCGTGCCATGCTTGCCCGCGAGCCTATGGCCTGTGCCATCCAGCCTGCGGAGTCGAGTGCCATTGCCGTCAGGTTGTTGTCGCGCTTGAACCGTTCCACCTTTGCCTCCGATTCGTTGAGCTGCTGTATGAGCTTCTGCAGGCGGTCGTTGCAGTATTCCAGCTCGGTGGCTGCGGTCTCGCGCTTGCGGTTGAGGCGCTTGGCGTTGTACTGCTCCATGATGCAGTTCAGTATGGTCTCGCCTCGCAGGGGGAGAGGGTCGGTGATTTCAAGGTCTACAGCGTCCGAGGTCTTGTCGTTGACCTCAATGGTCAGGTCTTTGCGCATATTTTCAACCACAGCCTGTGTGCCGCTGATGATGATGTCGATGTTCTCGTCGGCGGCAGGGTTGTAGCCCTCTGCCGGCTCTATGCGCACGGCGAGCGTCGGGGTCTTGAAGGTGTATGGCAGCTTGACCCCCTCGGCTTCGGCGGCTGTGAATATCCCCTTGGGACCTTTCACCGCTCGCAGGTCTGCCACGCCGTCGTGCATGTGCACTTTGATGTTGACGCCCCGATGCAGCGTGTCGAGAACCTGCTGCGGCACGGCGGCTCGTACCGGGGCTGCGGGGTAGAGCAGCTGCTTGCCCAGGCCGTCGCGGCGGACATATGTGACGTTGAGGCCTGCCTGGCGCACCACGCGGGACAGCACGTCGTTGGAGTTGATCAGGTTCATCTCGTTGGCCACCGCCGCAGACGACATCGACAGCATGCGCAGCGCGGCAGAGTTGGAGGCTGCCGCCGCGAGAGCCGCCCCCTCGGGCGAGGAATCCTCGATGAGGAGCGTGGCGCGGGAGTTGTATGTCGGCATGCGGAATGTGCAGTATGTCGCCGCAAGGGTCATGAACACGATGAAGCAAGCGGCATATAGCCACCATCGCCTCTTCATCTCTCGCCATATACGGCGCAGGTCAATGTCATTGCTTTCTCTTTTCATATATCGTTGTTATCTTATTCTTTTGGGAAGAACCGGCGGTTTCGCCGCTGCATCGGGGACGGCCTTCTGGCGGCGTGCGGCAATGAGGCGTTTGCCGGTTATGCAGGCCAGCCCGAGAAGCATCATCATGCACTCGCCGTGGGGCTGGAATATCAGGGTGCCGGTGGTGAGCTCTATCAGCAGCGTCGCTATCAGCGTCGCGCCTATCGCGAACAGGTATTTGTACCGTCCGTCCTCGTATTTCGTCAGTACGCGCAGGTAACGGTAGATGTGCGTCCAGAACCACACGAACAGTATGATGCCGACAATGCCGAACTGCGCCAGCGAGGCGTAGTATGCGTCGCTGATGAAATCGGGCATGCTCTCGCTCAGTCCCCACACGTGGTTGAGGCCGTAACGCTCGTACAGCGTCGAGTAGGGCGACGCAGATGCAAACGAGGCGAATGAGGCCAGCCCCGACCCGAAGAGGGGAAAGTCGATGAGCACCAGCACCATGCCGGCGTACAGCGCAGCACGCGCAAACGAGTCCAAGTTGTTCATGTCAAACACGCCCGCGCCGCCCATGAGGAAGTAGAAGCTGAACTTCTGCCACACCGCCGCCACGAATATCACGGCGACGACCGCCAGCCCTGCCATTGTGCCGGCGCTCATGCGGCGCAGCATGCCGGGGCGGTAGAACGCGAACAGGACGAAGGCTATGATGAACTCGCCGTAGTATTTCGAGCGGCCGCAGGCTATGCCGGCTGCCATTATCACGAACATTATGAGCAGGGTCCGGTCGGAGAGCCGCCCCTCGCCGTCCACGGAGCAGTACGCATAGACCATTGAGGCCAGCAGGCATGTGCCGCCGTAGTAGGCGGGGTGTGAGAAGACCGCGCTCACCATAGTGTCGAGCGACACGAGCGACACAATCGCCAACGCGCCGTAAACGAGCGACACCGCCCGCAGGATGCGCTTGTCGCCGGCTGTCAGTTCCGGGGCGACGCATAGCATCACCAGGACGGCTATGTAGGGCTTGAACTCGAGGATAAGCCCGACGATGACAGCAGCCTTGGTGTTGAAATGCACGCAGGTCATCGAGTAGACGGCATAAGCCGCCAGCGCCCCGGCGACGATTAGCAGAAGGCGGTACTTGCGCCAGTTGCGGTTGGCCACGCAGTCCACGAGGACAACGCCGAGCATCGAGTAGAGTATGACCTCGTCAATGAACTTGACCAGCTCGAGCGAAAATATCAGCAGGCAGTAGCCGATGATGAACAGCCATACGCATATCCTGTCAACCTTCAACATCTCCTCTGTGCCGCTGCTCGTTTGCTGTGTGGTCGGTTATTTGACGGACAGGGCTATGACAAGCGAGGCTATCACAGACAGGCCGCTGATGACGGTGCTGATGACGCTCAGTTTGTAGCCGTTGTTCTGGTTGTACTTGCTGTTGTCCTGGCGTATGTCGTTGGGCGACACGTACACCACGTCGTTCTGCTGCAGGTAGTAGTAGGGCGACGAGGTGAGGCTGGAGTCGTGCAGGTTCACCTTGCCGTACAGTATCTCGCCGCCGGGCGTCTCGCGCATCACTATGACGTTGTCGCGGCGGCCGTATTCCGTCAGGTCCTCGCAGGCGGCGAGAGCCTCGAGCAGCGTGAGCCGCTCGCCCTGAGGGGTGACGACCTGCGGCTTCTTGACCTCGCCTATCACATTGACGCGGAAATTCATCAGCCGCACCTTCACGACCGGGTCCTTGACGGTCTTGCTGATGCGCTCCTGCAGGTAGTCCTTGAGCTGCGCGGTGGTCATGCCGGCGACGTGGATGCTGCCGAATGTCGGGAAATCGATGTTGCCCTGGGCATCCACCACGTATGTCTGCAGCTGCCGCGTGGTGGCCATTTGCGTGCTGGGCGCGGTCGCGCTGCTCCCTACGTCGGCGGCGGTCAGGTTGAAGTGCGCGGTCGCTGCCGGCACTTCCGAACTCACAGTTATCGAAATCTCGTCATCCTTCTGGAGCGTCAGCTCGCTGCGGGCAGCCTGGAGCTTGCCGGCCTCGGACGTTGAGAGGTCCTCGAAATATGCCAGATCGCGCTGTGTGCGGCAGGACGCAGTCAGCATCATTGCCGCCACCATTATCATCAGAAGGCGTACCTTGCTCGTATTCTTCATGTTCCGTATCAGTCACAGCCTCGCATGGCGGCGCAAGGCTTGGGGGTTGTATGTGTTATCGGTTTATTAACGTATTTGCGTGTGTTTTATTGTGGAGACCTACGGGTCAACCCACCGGCCGTCGGCGCGTATGATGTCTGTCAGCTGCCGCAGCGCGTCTGCTGCGGGTATGTTTTTCACCAGCAGCTCCTTGCCGCGGTATATGCTCACACGCCCCGGGCCGGCGCCCACGTAGCCGTAGTCAGCGTCTGCCATTTCCCCGGGGCCGTTGACGATGCACCCCATAACCCCTATCTTCAGCCCCTTGAGGTGGGCTGTGGCGCAGCGCACCTGCGCCAGTGTCTGAGGCAGGTCAAACAGGGTGCGGCCGCAGCTGGGGCAGGCTATGTATTCCGTCTTGCTGAAGCGCAGCCGCGAGGCTTGCAGTATGCCCAGTGACAGGCGGTTGACATCCTCTCGCTCCATGCAGGCGACCTCCAGGGCGATGCCCGAGCCGTAGCCGTTCAGCAGCAACGCTCCCAGGTCGGCAGCTGCCTCTATGGCCATCTCGTCGGCAGAGCCGCCGCAGTACCTGCGCCGCAGTATCACCGGGTTCTTGCCCCCCGAAGCCGCGAAGCGGTCTATCCACGAGGACATCTCGCCGACAGGGTTGACGTGGCTTGACGACAGCACCACAGGGAGCGTGTCGCCGTACCGGGGCATTCCGTCTGACGCATCTGCCGTATGCCACTGCGCGGGGACTTCGGCGATGTCTACGCCGACGGCAAGCGGCGAGCCGAGATGCTCAAAACCTGCCACCGGGGCGGAATGGCTGCGGGCAGTGCCGGGAAGCACCGTTTCAGGCTCAACAATCGGCGCATGACCCTCGCGGCGGCATATATAGTCGCGCAGGTGGCGAGCCACGGGCAGCTCGTTCTCGGGAGGCTCGCTCAATGACACACGGATAGTGTCGCCTGTCCCCTCTGTGAGCAGCGTGCCTATGCCCACGGCGCTCTTGACACGGCCGTCCTCGCCGTCGCCGGCTTCCGTCACGCCCAGGTGCAGCGGATAGTGCATATCCTCGCTGTCCATTGCGGCGACAAGACAACGCACTGTCTCCGTCATCACGGCGGTATTGGAGGCCTTGACAGACAAGACGACGTCGTCGAAATGCTCGTCACGGCACACGCGCAGGAACTCCATGGCAGATTCCGCCATGCCGGGGGCGGTGTCGCCGTATCGGCTCATGATGCGGTCTGACAGCGAGCCGTGGTTCACGCCGAGGCGCAGCGCAGTGCCGTGGGGGCGGCAGATGTCGAGCAACGGCAGCAACGCGGCGCGTATGCGCTCCTGCTCGGCGGCAT
>DHKE01000038.1:0-15689 GCA_002404675.1 Porphyromonadaceae bacterium UBA4702
TGTCCTAATCTGCGGTTTCTTTAATTAATTCGAGCGGAGCCGCCCTATCCAAGACGGCTCCGACTGCGTATTTATGAACTGGGCAGGTGACCTGATTGTCAGAAGCCTACCCGGCGGCGTGATGGCTTGTCTGTTCCTTCAATCTTCGCCTTAATCGTTTCATACTTGCCAAGCATTGCGCGACTCAACGAGGGCTTTGTATTGCTTATTGCATCAGTAAGCAACTCCATTGTGATACGGCTGCGAAGGTGCAGGGCATTGCGCGATGCCTCATTGACTATCAGTTGTATGTCCGCCGACACGTAGTATTCGGTCAGTTCCGCCAATTTGTCATAATCCAGTCCGAAATCATACGGACGCTTGCTAAGATACAGCCGGAACAGGGCAGCTCTTGCATCCTTGTCAGGTGCGCCGACATAGTACTTCTTATCCAAACGGCCGGCACGCAATATCGCCGGGTCAATCATGTCAGGATAGTTCGTTGCTCCGATTACGAATACGCCTTTTTCGCCGGTCCGGTCCATTTGAGCGAGCATCTCATTGACCGCACTTCGCGACATTTCATGCACATCACTCTGACGGTCGGGAACGAGTTCATTCATTTCGTCTATGAATATGACAGTCGGGGCTTTTTCCTCCGCCTCCTTGAACATTTGCGCAATGTTCTCCTGAGTGGCGTTGACATATCGGCTTTTCAGCGTTGCCGGTGTAATGCACAGGAAATTGAAGCCCACCTCCTCTGCGAAATGCTTGGCAAAAAACGTCTTGCCGCATCCGGGAGGACCATACAGAAGCATGCCGTTGGGTATAGTTACGCCGTAGCGGCGATATTCCTCTGGATTGTGGAGCGGCTCGATTACTTCCTCTCGCAACTGACGTTTCAAGTCCGCCATACCAGCAATGGCCGCAAAACCTTCACCTTCAGCCTTTTCAAACTTAGGCTTTGCCTGTTTGCGTTGCCCGGCATCTGACAAGATTTTGGTCTTTGTAGACTGTCTCGGGATTTCAGTTTCGCCGTCAACGGCTCTGATAAAATCGCCGGCTGACTGAAAACGGTCTTCCGCATCGTAACTCAGTGACTTGGCTATCACGTTGAGCAACTGGTCGTCAAGTTCGAACTTGTTCAGCCTTGGCAAATCCAACTCCTTGTCATGCTGCGCAAGTATGACATCTACAATGTCTTGGCTGTCAACTCGCGAAACATCGACATACCAAGGCAACTTGCCGTAAAGCAGGTGATACATCATCACTCCGACGGAGTACAAGTCAGATTGCACAGAGCTAACACCTGAAAACCGTTCTGGAGCAATGTAGAACAGGTTCTGGTTTTTCAGGTCTGGCTTCGCCAAACTTGACCCAAGAAACTGGGAATAACCCAATCCCACGAGTTTCAAATCGCTGACACTGCCAGTCAAATCCAGCAGAACATTATTGATTGTCAGGTTGTTGTGGATTATCGGAGCAGGGCGTGAGTGCATATACGCAAGTGCTGAAAGCACTGCTTTGGCTATGCCCTTAATCTCATAAACAGATATGTCATCGTCACGAATAATGCGCTGTGACAGCGATTCGCTGCTGACATAGTCAGTCACGAGGAATGCGAACAGTCTGCCGTCAAATGTCAGTCTGCCAGAATCGCGGTAATTGAGCAGGTTGTGGTGGTCAAGCTGCTTGGCAACTTCGATTTCCACTACCTGTCCTTCATCGTCTATCCTGTCACGGCGCAACTTGCTGCAATCAATGAGTTTCAGGAAACGTGTATGCCCATCAGGGTCTTTTACGCGGTATGTTTCCGCACAGGCTTCTTGCTTATGCGGAAACGATACCGTGTAATTCCCGATTCTGTCGTTCTTTTGAAAACGCATCTTATATATTGCCTATCTACGACTTGATGAGCATCCTCCAACCTGCGCGATGCATGAACTCACAGTCATAATCCACCACCAAATGTTGTAGCCTGTAGTGTAGCAGTCTGCCTTATACAGAGCATCTGTGAACCAACTGCGAACCCAATTAGGCACAAAAAACATTCCGTGCCATATTCCCGAAAGCCATCCATATTCTACACCTGGCTCTATGTCGCAAAACAACCAGCCGATGAAGCAGTATATCAATATCGTTAATAATATCGGCATATAGCAATGTGTTTAGGCAGACTTTGACTACTTTCAATCATTTCAGCAGACCTCCGGCATTTTCGCGAGCTTGGTCATCTGGCATCAGTTTGAGAAGCTGTACCGCAATCGGATGCAGTTTGTCAACTGTCGGTCCGTTGCTGACTTCAGCCATGCCTTGGTTCACCAACTGACGTGCACGCGATGCGTCTTTCCAGCGTATCGAGCCGAAACGGCTGTTGCAGTCCTGAATTAGACCGGCACACTGATACACCATTGTCAGGTGTACATACAATCTGCGGACTTGGTCTATGACTGCGCGGCCCATTTTGGGGTCTTTTGCGCGTATGGCCTCGTCTGTCTGCATACGCAGCTGCGAGACGCTGCGGGCAGTCTCCTCATTGCCGAGGTCGTTCTGCGCTCTTTCGAGGTCATCAAACCCTTCTCGCAGCTCTTTTTCAACACGCTGCCACTCTGTGCCATCTTCTACCTTCACAATGTCTATGAGCAAATCTCGCAGGTGTTTGAGTACTTCCTTGGGTTCTGATGGATTTTGCGCATCCTTGCGAAGACGAGCCAGTTCTTCGCGCATTATGCTGGTGTCGATGCCGCTTTCTGCAAGTCTGGCAATGCCAGCTTGGGCGTTTGCCAGCCCTGCCTGTATCTCCTTGAGTGTCTGCTCAGTCTTGTGCTTCTTGCTTGTGTCGAGTGCTTTCTCAATGGTGATGCCTGATGCAAGGAAAAACACCTCAAGTTTCATTTGCTCCGAAGAGTCCGCCTTCAGAGTTACGTCTACAAGGCTGTCTTCGGGAATCAGAGTCTCTACCTCATCGCCGGTTATCACCACATCGCTGATATGCTCGTACAGGGTTGTAGGTCTTCCTTCCGCCTCTTCGGCAACACCGTCCACTCCATACACAGGGATTGTGATTACATCAGAACCGACACCGGGACGCAGTTTGGCTGGCGTCTTCAAATCGCTGATTACACCGACCGCCGGAAGCGGCTTATTCTTCTCAAGACCCTCTGCCATACGAAATACGCCGCATTTGCGGACATCGCTCCATACGCTGATACCAATATTATACGCCAACGGCGCAGCTCCGACCGAACTGCCCTGAATGATTGTGATTTCAGAGGGGAAGCAGGGGAGTGGATTGCCCTTGTCGTCGTAGCACAATACGCTGAACGAGTTAGCTCTGCCGTCCACGAGCTCCACTTCAATGACATCTCCGCTCGCGTCGATAGAATACTTGCCGCTCGACCATGCATTGTCGGCACGGACAATTTCAACATCAACCTTTGGCAACGAAGTTCCTCCCTCAAGTTTCACCGACACATACTCCGTCGTTTCGACTGATGTCGAGGCATATCCGAGGTTGAGCTTGACCGTCCCGACTTCAATTTCGCTGTCAGACACGACAGCGTCGATAGTCGATGCGTACAATGCCGCGCCAGTAGCAACGGCAGTCATCGGGTCGATGCTTGTGTCAACATTCGGGGTCACCTGCTCCTTCAACATCTGGCGTATCAGTGGGCTGTGTGTCGGGCCGCCCACGAGTATCAGCTTGCTGATCTGCGACGGCTTGAGCTTGTTGCGCGAGATGAGTTCACGGCATATATCAACAGCCTTCTGGAAGTACGGACGTATTACGCCATACAGCTGTGCCTGTGTCACTGTCAAATCCAGCTCAATTTCCTCGCCGTCCTCATCTTCGCCGAGGTCTCCGAGATTAGAGATGATGTCTTCCTTTTCCTTGAACGAAAGCTGGTTTTTCACATCCTCTGCATACGTCTTCATTGCATCTCGCAACACCTCCTTCTTTACCGGGTCTTGCAAGTAACCTTCCACGGAATAGTTGTTTCGCAGATAGGGTATTATGATTTCGTCCACTATGGCATAGTCCAGGTTCTTGCCGCCGAGGTAGTTGTCTCCCTCTGTGTCGAATACCTGCATAATGCCATCCTCGACTTTCACCAAAGCCGCGTCGAATGTGCCACCGCCGAAGTCAAACACCATCCAGATACCGTCCTTCTCATCAGCAGTGAGGCCGTATGCCATTGATGCGGCTATCGGCTCTTGCAGCAATTCAACCTTCTCGAAACCTGCCATTTTCGCCGCTTCCAGTGTCGCAGTCTTTTGGTTTACGGAGAATTTAGCGGGTACGGTGATGATTGCGCAGTTCACGTTCTCATCAGTCACGAATGATTTCAGCGTCTTGAGCACTTCAGCCGAGAGTTCCTCCGAGGTGAAAGACTTCCCGAGGTTGCTGCACTCATACTTCTTGTCCGTAGCCATAGTGCGCTTGAACTCGACGTATGTGTTTGATGCCTCTTTCCGCCAAGATTTCGTAGCCCGGCGTTTGTCATGCTTCATGGTGTTGTAAGCTACTTCTCCAACTCTTAAAGCCCCCTTTCTATTCACACTGACACAAGAAGGCATAATGTCTTTTTGAATGTCAGACTTTTTTATCTGAGGAATACCCTTTTCCATACGGCAGATAGCGGAATTTGTCGTTCCGAGGTCAATGCCGTAGTCAATTTTGTTTCTTGCCATTTGAGAATATGTTATATGTTTTGACTTACAGTTATTTGTGCGGCCTGTATCATCTTGCCGTTGTAGTTGATTTGTGGCTTGGTGATGCCAGTTATTATCAGTTCACCCTCTTTCAGGCTTTCGTCAACGACGAAGTTTGCAGTCACCTTCATGCCCTCGTTGTACGGTTTGCCGAGCATATCGATGATTTCATAGCCCTTGGCCATGAAATTGTTCTTGATGCGTTCTACGGCTTTTGACAGCTGTTTGTAGCCTCTTATTGATGGATCCATGCGTGACAGGTTCAACTCTATGCGGACTATCTCGTCTGCCACTTTCATGGCGAGTGAATGGTCGGGAGCGGCATTTGTTGTACTTGGCGCGGCTGCTTGAATAGCCTTTGCGGTCTTGAGCTGCTGGTCAATTATCTCCATAAGGCGGTTGTCGAGTTTTATGGACTCTTCCTGCATACGCTCCTGCGCTTTGCGCACCTCATCAATTGAGGAATAACCCGACTTGATGCGTTTGGTGAGCCAAACCGCAACGACTGCTATGGCCGCAATTATAGCCAAAACAATCACTCCGCCCCAGATGCTGCGGCTCTGCAATGCATCTTGGTTGGTTGATACGGCAGTGTCGGTAGCCTGAAACTTGCTTTCCGTATGCTTGCGGTCATTGCTCTGCGCTTGGGATATCTCCCCGCATACAATGCCAAGCGAATCTATGTCCGCCCGCAGCATAGAAATCGTATCGTTGGCAGCTTGCAGCATACACGCATTTTCAGCACACTGCCGCGACATATCGCGGATGCCAGCCTCAGCAGCTTCAATCCGCGCATTCAGTTCCTTGCACTCCTTGCTGTCTTGTTCAGCTGCTGTAGCCGCCGTCGTTCTCGTACTCGTCGTAGTCGCTGCTACCATCCTCGTATTCGTACTCGTAGCCGCTGTTGTAGTAGCGGTCGTCAACAGACTGATAAACAGGGGTGTCAATATTTTTCTCTTGTTCATAATGTTTTAAACTATTATGTGCATGAATGAATGTGATTATTACAAATAATATGACTGCAATGATGAAGGCAATAATTAGCTTGTCCCAAGTGATGTATTTTTTGGACACAGCTTGTTTATTGCTGTTAGATGACGTGTCGGTAGATGTGCTGACAGTGGTGCTTTCCTTGACGGCTTTCTTCTCTGGAACAGGTTTCTTCTTACGCGCATAAGGCAATCCTGCAATATTCCGCAGAGTTTCATTATTAGAATTATAGTAACGTGCACATTTTTTATCCATGTCTAATTCTCCAATGGCCTGCATTGTAGCTGCCGCATACTTCGCAATCACACTCGAGGGACCGTTTAGGAATGTTCTATTTATAGCTGAAACTAATGCATTAATGGCTTTTGTTGCAATTGCCGAACTCAACAAGACATACGTTTGATTGTCCATGCCCAATTTTCTTCTCATTGAGTTTAATTCGGGTCGGCATCTTTCAATGAAATGTCCTACAGTTTCAATTTCCATTTGACATTCATAATCAAATGATACAAAACCCGGAACTAATAACGATCCAACCTTAACCTTAGGTGGTTCATAGGATTTAGGGCGATTCTCAAACTCGTGCAGTTTTTGAGCCAAAGACTGTAGTTCTTTACGGACTCGGTATTCTTCAGGATCATACTTTCGGAGAATTTCAACATTAGTTTTGCACCGTTCTTTTGCCATGTCTCCAACCGCAATACTCAGAGCGTACCCCTGAAGAATCATTGCCTTTGTTGGCGCATCATCGTCTTCACTGTCATTGAAGTAGTTTATGCCACATTGCAGTATTGCCATTGAAAGTTTGTCCGCAATAAGCCGATATTGCATATCAGACAAACCTAAGAGTTCCCGAAGTTTTGCCAATGCTTGTTTTGTCGAGTTCATTAGCTTGACTCCGGCTGTGTAGTTCGCTGCTGGGCCTTTTGATTTTTCGGCGACGGAAATGGCGGCTTCGATGCTGGCAATAAGCGGCTTGACGGAGCGGTCTGTAAGGTGACGCTTCCACTCGCTGTTGGTGATGTGAGGAAGTATGGTCTCGAGGCGCAACTCGTCGCAAAGCGTGTCAATGAAGTCCAACGACGCTGCTTTTGCGGTTACGATGTCGCGGTTGCCCGTGGCAGCCTCCGCCAATTCGGCGACATACCCGGCGTTGGCGTACAGTGCTTCGGCAAATTTTATCGCTGTGGAGTAGTTGCCTTGAGCCAGAGAGCATACGATTATGTTTTGGTATGAGCTTGCCGTGGCTTTCTTTCCCCATATTTCAATGGCTTTTGCCGTGTCGCCGCTGGTGAGGTGATTGAAAGCAATCTCGTCGAGCGGTGTCAGTTTCACAAACCAGAACTGGGCATAGTGGAACTGGTCTTTGGGCAGTGCCAGCCGTGAATTCGCTTCGGCGATTGTTTCGTCTGTGCGTGTCGCGCCGCCGAGCATCGGCAGGTCGAGCGGGAACGACACCTGCTTGCCGACCTTCATAAATGCAGTCAGCCGGTTCATGTTGGCGACACGCTCCTTGGCAGGGGAGTTGGCATATACCCCAAGCAGGCGGTAGGGATTGTCCTGTATAACTTTCATGCGTAATGACGCTGTTCAGTCGTCAGCCGGCTGCCTCGCTGACATCATCGCTTGGTGTTATACAAAAAAGACGTGGAGCCGATCCTGTCACTCGTTCCACGCTATTAAGGCCTTCGCATTGCCCGACTGTCAAAGAAACGAGCAACGCTGAAAGCCCCACGCCGATGCAGCATATACTATGCTCTCATTAAGCCATACGCTGTTGACGCACGGCCTGTCGAGCCATATACATGACATCCCATGAGGCGTTCCCGTTGCTTTGTTTTTGACAGTCAGTAGAGTTTGCGAAGTTCTAATAGCGTCAAAACCAAAGCGTACAGTTACGCCTTTATGTTCGTTGTCAACCCGCCGCACCCCAACGGGGCTTTCAGCACGATATGACGCGGCAAAGTTAATGAAAATTCCGCAAACTGCGAAAGCCCCGCCAAAAATATTGTCGCGCACACGCAAAAAAATCCCCGCAAATATACAGCATCATGTCATGAGCCGCAAATGTAGGGAGGTGTGTCAAAATGCGCAGACTGCGATGATTGGGGCGGCAGGGTAGGGACACGGCGTGCCGTGTCCGCAACCAAGTCTTTGCATATCAATCGATTGTGCTTGCTCTCCTTCGGACACGGCACGCCGTGTCCCTACTTGGCTGCGCCTATTTTGACACCTCCCCGAGGTTACAGTTTCTCTATCCATGCCAAATTTCATTCTAATAATCACACGTGTTTCATATAATGTTATTAACTTTGCAACATGATAGTAATAGAGATTATACTTGAGATTATGTCCTTCGTCGGGGCGGTGCTTAGCATCATTCTCTTCTATAAGATATGGAAGATGACTAATGATGTGGCAGAAATACATGACGAGATTTTGAACAGAAGAGTCAACCTCGGTTCGCCATCCACGTTTCCTCCAACGCCTACCAATAACCAACACGCTGCAACCGTTGCCTCGCAAGCATCTGCAAAGTTTCAAACGCCTAATCTGAAAAAAGGCGATAAGGTGACGCTTAAAGGGTATGGTGTCTGTACGTTTGAAGGCATTTGGGACGGCAAGTATGGGTTTTACCCTATAAAGACAGACAATCTTCCATCCTCTCCCTTCCTTGTCGAAGGAGCAGAACCGTATCTGCTTATTCCAGTGAAGAATTTGCACGAGTATTTGGCTTAGTGCCGCCTTGCCAACAGACCACAAGTACCGCCATTGTTCATAAGTAGAAACACGACAGGGTATGCCGGCTGGCATACCCTGTCTGTTATTTAGCATGTGGGGGTTGATTACTTGTTGGCGTTCTCGGCTTCTGAAGCGACGACTTCTTCTGCCGTTGTCGGAGCGATGTTGGGCAGCTCGAGGCCGAGGTGCTGCTTGCGGTCGATGACTTTCAGTATCAAGCCGATGATGAGCGCGGCGATGCCGAGCGCAGCAAGCATGATCAGCGCGTATGTATAGTCGTAGCTGGTTGCGGCTTTTTCGGCTTCCATTGTGCCAGCTTCTACTGCTGCGGTGATGTCCTGATTGGTGTTGTCAAGCACCTTGCCGATGAGCAGCGGGAAGAGCCACAGACCGATGTTCTGTATCCAGAAGATAAGTGCGTATGCCGAGCCGATGATCTTCGAGTCCACGAGTTTCGGCACGCTGGGCCACAGTGAGGCGGGTACGAGCGAGAATGAGGCTCCGAGCACGAGGATAGTGATGTATGCGACTGCAACACCGCCGACTGCGCTGTCGCGGAACATCGGCAGCACGAATGCAAATGTCAGGTGGCAAGCGATGAGCAGCAGCGAGCCGAACACGAGCATCGATGCGGCCTTGCCTTTGTGGTCAACATAGTTGCCGAGAATGGGGGTGATGCCGACTGCCAAGAGGGGGAAAACTGCGAATATCGATGCTGCTGACTGGCGCATATAGCCCATGTAGCAGTAGGTGACAAGTGCGACTACGGCAAGCGCAAGCATACCATATTTCATGCCCTTGTTCTTCGAGAAGTTGCTCGTGAACGATGCAGCTGCGACTATTATCATTATTATATACTGAACCACAGTGACAGTCTCACTGGCCCAGAATGAGCCTTCCGCAGGAGGAGTGAACGACAGGTTGCACTGGAGCATGTTGACCGCATACTTCTGGAAGGGGAAGATTGCAGAGTAGTACAGCACACACAGCAGGGCAACAAGCCAGAAGCCGCTGCTCTTGAGGATTTTGCCGAGGTCGCTTATCTTGAACGGGTCGTCCTTTTCCTCCTCAACGCCGCTCTCCTTGTCGAGCTTGCGGTCCATGAAGAAGTAGACGATGAACATTATGAGCGCAACCATGAGCAGAACTACGCCAAAGGCAACCGAGCGAGACACCTGGATATCGCCGCCCAAGTTGGCAAATACCGGCGAGAAAATCATACAGGTGGCAACGCCAAGGCGTGCAAGCGCCATCTCGGAACCCATAGCGAGTGCCATTTCACGGCCTTTGAACCATTTCACGATGCCGCGAGAAACGGTGATGCCGGCCATCTCCACGCCGCAGCCGAAGATCATGAAGCCGACGGCAGACAGTTTGGCAGAAGCGGGCATTTTTTCGTAGAACGGCGAGATGCCGAGCTCGTCGAAGCCGGGGATGTAGTTGAGATTTTCGGTGAACCATGTGTCAAGACTCGAGCCGATGAATGCATCGGTGAGCGCGTAATAGTTGATTGACGCGCCGACCACCATGACCGCTCCGGAAAGGATTGCAGTGAAGCGGACCCCCATCTTGTCAAGGATGATGCCTGCGAAGATGAGGAAGAATATGAACACGTTGAGGAAAGTCTCAGAACCCTGCTGTGTGCCGAAGGCGGTTGAATCCCAGCCGCGAGTGGACTGAAGCAAGTCCTTGATAGGGGAGAGGATGTCCATAAAGATGTATGAACAGAACATGGCGAAAGCCAGCAGGCCCAACGCCGTCCAGCGCGCCCACGCCTTGTCGTTGAGCGCGACTGTGTTTTTGAGTGATTGTTGTACAGCCATTATGTGTTGGTTTGATTAGTTCTTCCGGTACTTGGTTAAGTGGGGCAAATTTACGAATTTTATTTGGATAATCCGCCTTTTATGCCGTCAAACATCGAATACTGACACGAGAAACTTCTTATATTTCCTTGACATACCGCGAAATTCCCGAGGAAAGCCCCGAAACCGAAAAAATTTCATTCCGATTTTTGTCAAAAGTTTTGGCGGTTGGATAATTCTTTGTAAATTTGCAGGGTGTTGCTTCGGCGACACAAAAGCATAGGCAAGCGGACAAAGTGATACCCAATGTGCGTGCACACCTCCTGATTGCCGTCCAAGCGTGAAATATTTATATGTTCAACATTTTAATATAGTACGGCTTATGAAAAAAAGTACCATTATTCTGCTGACACTCGCTTTAGGTGTCACGTTCAGCGTGGATGCGTCCATGCGCAAGGAGATGCGGCAGGAAGCTCCGCGCCGCACTCTCAGTGTCAAGCCGGTTGTAACCCCGGCGACCAACATCACCGAAAACTCGTTCACCGCCAACTGGGTGGACATGGCAGGAGCAGACGGATACTGCGTGTTCGTATATGAACCCATCCCCGTTACAGAGGCTGGCACATACAAAGTCCTCGAGGAGAGCTTCGACCTTGTAAATCTCGGTTCTACAGTCGAACCCTACTGGCACGAAGGGTTCTCATGCACGCTCGACGGTGACTACGACTTCACATTCACACCTGACTGGACAGTCATCGGCGCGGCGTTTGCCCGCGGCATGGTGAGCGGCAACGTCTACACCCCGACAACCGATCTGACGCACAACGGCGGCAAATACCGCGTGATTCTTGAAATCGTAGGCCAGCAAGGCACAAAAATCAAGGTGACTTCATACGGCTCTACAGTTGAAACACAGGAGAAGACATGCGATGGTTTCGGTGAAAGCACTCTCAGTTTCGACTTCACAAACGGCAACCATGAGACATATCTGTACATTGTGGACAACGGCAACGATGAAGTGACCGACCCGTCAAAAGTCTCGCTTTCATATCTCGACAAATTCACCATTGAGCAAGAGCTGAACGCCGGCGACCAGTTCCTCCGCCTCATCACAATCAACGATGGGGTGGATGCCCCGGCGACTTCATGCGACTTCAAGGACATGAAGTTCCTCAACGGCGCGAAGAACCTCTGCTATGACCTCTATGCAGCCTATTTCACATACAACGACCCGGACGACCCCTGGAACTATGACGTGGACTACAGCGAGTTCTCCGACCTGATGCACCTGACACTTGCAGAGGGCGATGGCGTGAATGAAATCGCTACTGACACAGATGCCGCAACCGAGGTGTACAACCTCGCCGGCCAGCGCATAGCATCTTCAACCGAGGGTCTCGACGCAGGCATCTACATCGTGCGCCAGGGCAACAAGACAAGCAAAGTCGCAGTGAAATAAACAACAACCAAATCAAGAAATAATCATGAACAAGAAAACATACATGGCACTTGCTGCTGCCGCATTGCTCGCAATGCCCGCAAGTGCAGACATAGTTGAGGCGACACTCGACCTCGGCGACTACGAGAACTCGACAACAGTCATCAACAACGGCCAGGGCCAGGCTCCGTTCTACTTCTACTACGAGCACTCAGGCACACAGGTCATCTACACCTCGCAGGAAATTGCTTCGCTGTTCACCAACGGCGCGAGCATCAAATCGATTACATTCCGCTTCGGCGACCCCGCGACCACATCGTGGTATTCCTTCACCGAGTCGCTGAGATGCTACATCCAGCTCATCGACGCTGAAGAGTTCACTGTTGTTGAAAACAGGTCAAACTGGTTCAAGCCCGTCAATGCCTCAAGTGTTGCAACTGCCACACTCAATTATGACATGGACATGATGGAAGGCATAGAAATCACCATGACATTCCCCGAACCGTTTGCTGTCACTCCAGAAGATGCGGGAAAGAGCCTCCTTGTCACTTCCGAATCAGAATGCACCGAGGGCGACCCGACACACGGACAGTACTTCAATGCATTCACATACGAGAACACCGCACGCACATACCGCGTTGCGGCATACTACAAGGATGGCTCTGCCAACTTTCAGGAGCGTGTGGACAACGGCGGCCTCATATACTACGAGACAGAGAACAGCAGCGTTTACCGCTATGACCTCCCGGTGGCACGCATCACATACACCTACGACACCGGCAGCGGCGTGAATGAGATCAACGCAGACGCAGCCGACCAGGAAGTCTATGACCTGTCAGGTCGCCGCATCGGCACATCGCTTGACGGCGTAACGCCCGGCATCTACGTAGTACGCGCCGGCGGCAAAGCCACCAAGGTAGCTGTAAAATAAACCGATTTGACACCCCGGCTACCGCCGGACAACCTCACAGAGGAGCGAGCCATACGACCCGCTCCTTTCACCATATCTAAAGCAGATGCCTCCGTGTACTTGGAAACCTAATCAATGTACATCAAAAGGGGTTGCAACAGCCAGCGCGTTTTTGTAAATTCGCGGTTGAAATAACTAACAGCGAAATTGTGAAGGAGCGAGTGTTCAGATTCAAGCGTTTCAGCGTGGCGCATTCGCGCAGCGCGATGAAGGTGGGCGTTGACGGCGTGCTTGTCGGCGCATGGGCTGACGTGTCTGGCGCAAAGTCAATTCTCGATGCGGGCTGCGGCTGCGGTTTGATTGCCCTGATGTGCGCCCAAAGAAATGAGTCGGCAGTCGTAGACGCGGTCGAAGTTGACAGTGTGGCGGCTGCGGAGGCGGCGGACAATTTCCGCATATCGCCTTGGGCTGAACGCCTGAAGGTCTTTTGCGCTGACATCAACGAGCATCAGCCGCCGCTCGCTGGCGCGTATGACCATATCGTTTCCAACCCACCGTTTTTTGATTCGGGTGTGACGCAGATTGATACCGGCCGCCAGTTGGCGCGTCACGTTTCGGCGTTCAGCCCAATATCGCTTATTGCCGTGGCTGACAGGCTGCTGGCTGACAACGGCAGGTTGACGATGATATTCCCGAAGGAAGAATATGATAAGATTGCCGGAGAGGCTCAGCGACGCGGATTTGCTGTTTCGCGTGTATGCCATGTACGCGGCAGGGAGGACAGGCCTGTGAAGCGGACGCTGTGCCAACTATGCCGAGTAGGTGCATCAGAGGCGGCTGTTGCAGAGCCAGCCACGGACTTGCTGACCCTCGAAATTTCACCCGGCCTGCCGACACCCGAGTATCAGGCATTGTGCAAAGACTTCTATCTCAAGTTCTGAATGTGATAATCAAAGGATGTGAAATGACCGGGCTGGCTGACTGCAACAATTTCTTCGTGTCGTGCGAGAGGGTGGCAAATCCGGCTCTCGAGGGCTGCCCCGTCATTGTGATGAGCAACAATGACGGGTGTGTCGTTGCACGCAGCAACGAGGCCAAACGTATGGGGATAAAAATGGGACAGCCGGTGTTCGAGATACGCGACTTGATAGAGTCGGGGCAGCTGACCGCCATTTCCGGCAACCACAAGCTATACAAGGAGATAAGCGTCCAGGTACATGACATATTGCGCAAATATGCGCCCTCGACAATAGACTACTCAATAGACGAGTCTTTCCTCGACATGAGGGGGATACCCGTGTCAGTGCTTCAGGACATTGGGGAGCATATCGTTGCCGACTGTCGAGAGAGCGTCGGCATTCCCGTCACAGTCGGCTTTGCCGCGACAAAGACGCTGGCAAAGGTCATCACCGATGTCTGCAAAAAGCGGGGCAAGGCTGTGGGTGTGCTGTGTGATGAGGGCGAGACAGCAACGCTGTTGGCCGCACTGCCGATACAGGAACTGTGGGGCGTAGGGCGGCGTATGTCGAAGAAGATGTATGTGGACGGCATACATACGGTACAGGATTTTGCACAGCGAGAAAAGGTGTGGGTCAAATCCCGATATGGCATCAACGGCGAGCGGTCATGGCTCGAACTGCATGGGGTAGGGTGCATCACCCTTTCCCGCCTCAGCCGTATTCAGGAGTCTATCAGCGAGAGCCGTACTTTCCCGACAGATACCGACGATTACTCTTATATCGAGACCCAATTGGCGCAATACGCCGTCCATTGTTCGCAGCGGCTACGCGAAATGTCCGGGCTGTGCCACGAGTTGACGGTAGCGCTAAGCACCAACCGCTTCCGCACCGAGCAGGGATATTTCGCACCGCAAATATCGGCGGCATTTGACAAGCCGGTCAATGATGCCTTGAATATCAAGCGAGCAGCAATAGCCGCCTTGCAACGGATTTATATCCCGGGAATGCAATACAAGCGGGCAATGGTGGTGTTGACAGACATCATTCCCTCGGAAGATTACACTCCCTCGCTGTTTGAGTTCGGTGACGAGCCGTTCACGATACGTTCCACTAAATCAGATATATAACATTTTAACTATCAACGATATGGCAGCATTTCTCTTCTTTATCACCTCACTGGCGATAATCGCCGCAAGCATTTACCGTATGCGGCGTTTGACCAAACCTAAGGCTATCGCGCTCACGGCAAGTGCCGTGATATATTCACTGTTCTGTATTGTCGCTTGGGGCAAGATAGCAGGATTTATCCCGACAGGCGACGTGCAAGTCTATGGAGCGTCGATGTTCCCGACAGGCGTGCCGACCATGTTGTCTATTGCCGCAATTTTCGGAGCAGCGTTCAACTGTTTCACCGCCGTATGGGTATACCGCAACGGCGGCTTTTGGCGGTGGTGCTTGATTTCTGCCGCAGCCTTCTGCGTTGTATGTGCCGGCGCGGGGCCAGTATTCGGTGTCTCGCCACTGTACTCGCTGTTCGGAGGCTGCTGCGCGTTCATGTCCATAACAGGCTGGGTAATGGGACTTACGTACACCGAAATCTGCGTGATAGGGAACATTTGGGTTCCGGCAGCGGCGTTGCTCACCACCGCCGGCTGTCTCATCTGCGTTGCGTTCCGAAAAAGAGGCTCATGCCCGGCAGCATTGCGCATCTTCTCCGTAGTGTTCGGCATAGCGCAGATTTTTGTTGTATTCTGGTTTCTATGCCGTTACGCGCTGTCCTTCAAGGAAGCCTTCCAAAAGACGGTTGATGATTTGAACTATATGGCGAGCGTATTCCACACCACCTACGAAGCCGTGAACATCGTCGTCTGGGTATTCGTGATAGTCATCCTCCTTGCCGCCAACGTCTTGCTCGCAAGAAGACTTGTCCGCACCTGAGCCCCAAAACAGGATTTTAATGTATAAATGAAGAGGCGTTGACCCGGTAGGTGTCAACGCCTCTTTATTTAGGGTTCGGTTGTTGTCAATCAGTTTTCGACGGCAGCCTGAGCTGCTGCTACGCGGGCAATGGGCACGCGGTAGGGTGAGCAGCTCACGTAGTTCATGCCGAGGTTGGCGCAGAACTTCACGCTTGAGGGCTCGCCGCCGTGTTCGCC
>DHKE01000038.1:15715-16359 GCA_002404675.1 Porphyromonadaceae bacterium UBA4702
TGTTCGCCGCAGATGCCGACTTTGAGTTCGGGCTTGGTGGTCCGGCCCTTCTCTACACCCATGCGGACGAGCTGACCAACGCCTTCCTGATCGAGCACCTCAAACGGGTCAACCTTGAGGATGCCCTTCTCCTTGTAGTATTTGAGGAACTTGGGCGCGTCGTCGCGTGAGTATCCGAATGTCATCTGGGTGAGGTCATTTGTGCCGAATGAGAAGAAGTCAGCGACTTCTGCAATCTTGTCGGCGGTGAGGGCTGCACGAGGAATTTCAATCATTGTACCCACCTTGTATGCGACGGTTTCACCGCGCTCCTCGAAGACCTTGATAGCGGTCTCGTTGATGACGTTGGCCTGATGCTGTATCTCCTTGAGAGTGCCAACGAGCGGGATCATGATTTCGGGATATACCTTTATGCCCCGGTTCTTGCAGTTGAGGGCGGCTTCAATGATAGCGCGAGACTGCATCTCTGTGATTTCGGGGTATGTGATGCCGAGACGGCAGCCACGGTGACCGAGCATGGGGTTGAACTCTTCGAGTGAGTCAACTTTTGCCTTAACCTCTTCGAGTGTCAGGCCCATTTCTTCGGCGAGTTCCTTCTGTGTTGCAGTCTGGTGGGGTACAAACTCGTGCAACGGCGGGTCGAG
>DHKE01000039.1:0-6381 GCA_002404675.1 Porphyromonadaceae bacterium UBA4702
ACTGCCGCAAACCATACATTTTTCTTGTACATGCTATCTCTTTTTAGCACCTTGAGTGCCTGTAAAGTTAGCATATACTGCGAGTTACACGGCTTTCATCCTGCAAAATGACCTATACGCCGAAAATACTCGATGACCACAGCGATGAGGAGCAGCTGACGTTTGAGGCCGGTGACGAATGGTTCATCTACATCATCAAGAACAACGGCAAGGAGATAGACTCTATATGCTTGCTTTACAGAGTATTGGAGTTCGGTGAGTGCTTTATTCCGGATATGTACATCTTTGCCGGGATGGTGAACAACCGTCATACCTGTGCGCACGTCGCTGTACACAGCAAGCGGTTTGAACCGGACGCGGTGAGCAACCTGTTCGGCTTTGAGTTTCATGCTCCCAAGGCCGGGTGCGGCGACCTGAAGGAGATTCTGAAAGCCGGAGTTGGGCAGCTTGTGGCAATTGCCGAGGATTTCGACGAGACGTGGGCGGCCATGCACCCGCAGGACGAGGAGTAACAGGACTGTGTCAATCTGCGCTTCGCGGTGAGAGGCAGCGCGTGGATGGTTTTGCAGTGTCGGCTTTTTTACCTAACTTTGCCGCCCAACCAACATAGCTGAGAAATGTCTACCAATACCGTTGACAACAAACGTAAAGTGACCACACGCCGTCTCGTGGAGATGAAGCAGCGCGGCGAGAAGATTTCGATGCTCACGGCTTACGATTACTGGAGCGCGAAAATCATCGACGCTGCGGGTGTGGACTGCATACTCGTGGGCGATTCTGCCTCTAACGTCATGGCGGGCAACGTGACGACGCTGCCGATCACGCTCGACCAGATGATTTACCACGGCAAGTCGGTAATCCGTGGCGTGGAACGCGCTCTCGTGGTCGTGGATATGCCTTTCGGCTCGTATCAGGGCAATTCCAAGGAGGCTCTTGCGTCTGCCATCCGCATCATGAAGGAGGCTCACGCTGAGGCTGTCAAGATGGAGGGTGGCTCGGAGATACGCGAGTCGATAGAGC
Source organism: Porphyromonadaceae bacterium UBA4702 (assembly GCA_002404675.1). Classification (GTDB taxonomy): domain Bacteria; phylum Bacteroidota; class Bacteroidia; order Bacteroidales; family Muribaculaceae; genus Lepagella. Next base: position 1,021 of record DHKE01000039.1, read on the forward strand.
GCATCCTCTGCGCTGGTATCCCAGTGATGGGGCATCTCGGGCTCACGCCGCAGAGCATCAACAAGTTCGGCACTTACAGCGTGCGTGCGCGTGAGGAGCAGGAGGCTGAGAAGCTGCTTGAGGATGCCCATATGCTTGATGATATAGGGTGCTTCGCCATCGTGCTTGAGAAGATACCTGCCGAGCTTGCGACACGTGTTGCCGCTGAGGTGTCTATCCCGGTCATCGGCATCGGCGCGGGTGGCGGCGTGGACGGCCAGGTGCTTGTCACCCATGATATGCTGGGGCTGACGCAGGGCTTTTCGCCGAGGTTCTTGCGCCGCTATGCCAACCTCAGTGAGGTGATGCATGATGCGGTGTCGCGCTATGTCGAGGATGTGAAGCAGTGTGACTTCCCCAACGAGAGCGAGCAGTATTGACAAATCAATGATAAATGACAGAGAGAGAGGGTGTATCGCCAAGCGATACACCCTCTTTATGTTCGGGGAAGTGTTCCGTATGATTATTTGAGCGTGCCGTTTTCGGCCTTCTCGATCATGTCTTTGTTAGCGGAGATGTAGATTTCCACGCGGCGGTTCTGTGCGCGGCCTTCTGCAGTCTCGTTGCTTGCAACGTAGTCGGCCATTGCGATGCCCTGTGAGGTGACGCGGGAAGAAGCCACGCCCTGGTTTACGAGGTATGTGAGGACGCTCTTGGCGCGTTCGGTGGAGATGCGCTCGTTGACGGACATCTTGCCGGTGTTGTCGGTGAAGCCGTATACGTATACGTCAGTGTCGGGGTTTGATTTCAGGGAGTTGGCAAACTTGGTCAGCTCATTCTTGGCAGATGCGCTGATAGTTGTGCCGTTTGTGGGGAAGAGGATGCCGCCCTCGAAAGTTACTTTGATTGCCTTCAGGCCGTTAGCGTCGGTGGTTTCCTCGACGTTAGCGTTAGCAAGCTGCTCCTCGAGTTCCTTTTTCTGCTTGTCCATCTTGTTGCCGATGAGTGCGCCTGCGCCTGCGCCTACTGCTGCGCCAACGCCAGCGCCGATAGCTGCGCCCTTGCCGCCGCCGATGAGCGCGCCGATGCCGGCACCGAGGCCTGCGCCGCCGCCGCCGCCGATGAGTGCGCCTTTGCCGGTGTTGGACATGTTACAAGCGGTTGTGCCTACGAGCATTGAACCTGCAACGAGAGCCATTGTCAGTGTTTTGAAAATCTTTTTCATGACAAGTGTATTTATTAGATGATGTTGTTTGTATCAACCTGACAATCAATAGACTACCATACGCTGTAAATGCTCGCGCACGCCAATCCGTTGATTTTCAGCCGCAAAGTTAGCAAAAATCCGTGTAACCGGCAAATCGGGTTCTTGCCGGGCATCCCGTTTCGCGATGTGCTGCTGTCACATATCGTCGAGCGCGAGGCATACGGTCTCGAGAGTGCGGCTGCGGATATGTTGTACAACATGAATATTCCCTATTGCGGATTTGTTGGCATATTATGCTGACGCGGGTGCGGCGATTTCCGTTACTGCGGGTTTTTTGGTAATTTTGCAGCGTGGAATGGAAGGCGGAGCCGTGATCGTGCGTCCGTAAGTCACTCAACTTAAACCATGCAACGCGATGCGTAGAGTCTTTTCATCTGTCATTATACTGTTGTGTGCCCTGCTTGCGGCACAGGCGCAGCTTGTGTCTACGGAAAATGAGAGCCAGTTTGCCGATTCGCTGCGGCGCGAGTTTGACAACGGTCCGTATTTCGGGCTGTACAAGGACAATTATTTCACTGTCGGCACGACTGTCGGGAGCAGGCCTACGCGCACAAACTCGGATGTGAAGTTCCAGATTTCGATTTCGCAGCGGCTCACTAAGTCGGTGCTGCCGTGGCATACGTACTTGTTCCTGATGTATTCGCAGAAGACGATGTGGAACGTGTTTGAGGAGTCGCTGCCGATGCGTGACCTCAATTTCAACCCGGGCATAGGGTGGTCGAAGCCTTTCTTCAACAAGGACAGGTATGTGGGCAAGCTCACGCTGATGATAGAGCATGAGAGCAACGGCCGTGACGGCGAGGATTCGCGCAGCTGGAACAAGATCTCCCTCTCGGGCTCGGTGATGATAGACAACTGCATCATGGTGCACGGCAAGTTCTGGATACCGATAATCGATGGCATGAACAACAAGGACATCCTGAAGTATTCGGGCATCTACCAGCACGGTGTGGAGATTGCTACGCCTGACCGCAAGTTCATCTGGGACTTGACGCTGGTGAAGCGTGCCGGGTGGAACCTCAGCTACAATACCATATTGGAGTTCAGCTGGCTGATACACAAGAAGTCTAACCAGTACCTGTTTGCGCAATATTACAACGGATATGGAGAGAACCTGTTGGACTACAAGCAGTTTCACTCGCGGCTGCGTGTGGGCATAGTCATCAAGCCGCGTTTCTTCTCCGAGTTCTGACCCCAATGATATGGATATGATAGATTTTTCACTCGATACGCCTGAATGGATATGGCTGCTGCTGGCTGTTGCTGCCCTTGCCGCTCTGACGGCGGTGCTGGCTGGTTTCGTGCCGCTGCGGCGTATGCGGCGCAATGAGCCGGCAGAGGGCGACGCTCCCGGGCCGAAGGCTTCGGTGATAGCCCTTGCCCATAACAGCTGTGACATAGAGGCTTTCATAGAGGCTGTCAAGGCGCAGGATTACCACGACTTTGAGTTGATAATCGTGCATGAGTCCACGTCAGCAGCCAATGAGGAGCTGTCGGAGCGGCTGGTGTGGCAGCATGGCTGCGGCGACGGCGGCGGGTGCAGTGCTGTCCGCCTGTGCTTCTATCCCCCTGGCGCGCTGGCTCTGTCGCACAAGAAGCTCGCGCTGACCATCGGCATCAAGGCTGCGGCAGGTGATGTCATCGTCACCACCTCGACGAGTTGCCGCATACCGTCCTCCTCGTGGCTGTCGTCCATAATGCGCCATTTCACTCCCGGCACGGACATAGTGCTGGGTTTCTCCTGTCCTGACTTTGACTTCATGCCCAAGGTGGCGCGCCCGCTGCGCCGGTTCGGGTTTGTGATGCGTTCGGCACAGTGGCTCGGCGCAGCCGCGAGCGGCGAGCCGTACCGAGGCGACGGGTTGAACCTTGCCTATCGTCGCGGCTTGTTCTTTGACGCCAAGGGGTTCGGCTCGTCCATAGACTTGGTGCATGGCGAGGATGACATATTCATATCCTCGCTTGCCGATGGCGGCAACACGGCAGTGGAGTTTTCGGACTCGTCGGTGCTTGTGCCCGAAGTGGGCGACGAGCTGCCGCGCCTGTTTGCCGATGCCCGCGAGCATTACAGGTTCACATCGTCATGGCTGCCACGCAAGCCGTGCATCATCGCCGGACTTGCGTCAATGTCGCAGTGGGTTATGGCGGCCGCAGCTGTAGCTGCTTCAGTGCTTGCGCTGCCCAATCTGCTGCCAGCCGCCTTGTCTGTCTTCGTGCTGCTGGCTGCATGTCTCGTTCAGAGTTTCATGTACAGATGCGCAGCGCGTGAGGTCGGTGACAGCCGCGGGTGGCTTGCTGCCCCGCTTATGCTGCTGGCACGCCCGGTGGACAATGCCCTGTTTGACATGAGAAACCGCCGCCACCGTTATACCAACTATACATACCGCAGACAATGAGCATCTGAAGGGCTTCAGACGATAATCTCACACTTATGAGCGAAACACAACAGACACAGCAGGTATCGGAGCGTGTCCGCGAACTTGGCACGGGAAGCATACCCCGGCTGCTGCTCAAATACAGCCTCCCGGCAGTCATAGGCACTGTCGTCATGGCTCTCTACAACATTATAGACTCCGTGGTAATAGGCCATGCCATTGACGACCCCAATGTGGTCAGCGGCATTGCCGTTACGTTTCCTGTGATGAACCTCGGCACGGCACTCGGCATGCTGATAGGCATCGGAGCGACGACGCGCATCTCGATAGTCATGGGGCAGAATGACCTGCAACAGGCGGAGCGGATACTCGGCAACTCGATAGTTCTGACAACTGTGATAGGGCTGTTGTATATCACGCTGTTCGCACTGTTCCTCGACAGGATACTCATCGCCTTCGGCGCATCGCCAAATTCGCTGCCATACGCACGTGAGTTCCTGATGTGGGTGCTGCCGGGTATGCTGCTGATGAACTTGACGTTCTCCTACAACAACATCATGCGAGCCGACGGCTATCCGGGCAAGGCCATGTATACCAACCTGATAGGCGCGGGGCTTAACTCGATACTCGCGCCGCTGTTCCTGTTCGGCTTCAAGTGGGGCATACGGGGGGCGGCTATAGCGACGGACTTGTCGATGCTCGTGACGGCTTTTTTCGTGATGAGCCACTTTTTCCGCAGGGGGGAGGGGCTGGGTTTCCGCCGTGGCACGTTCCGCCTCGACAAGCGGATAGTCAAGTCGATACTGTACATCGGCATGTCGCCGTTCCTCATCAACGTGGCGGGGTCGCTTATCAATGCTATCATCAACAATTCACTGCTCAATTACGGCGGTGACAATGCGATTGCGGCAGTGGTGGTGTTCAACCGCTATGTCACGGTGTTCGTGTTCGTTGTCATCGGCATTTGCCAGGGGATGCAGCCTATCCTGGGCTACAACTACGGTTCGCACCGCTACGGGCGGCTGTTCTCGACGTTGCGTCTTGCTGCCGTAACTGCTGTTGTCATAACGACGGTGGGGTCTATTGTCGGAGCTGTCGCGCCGCGTACGATTGCGCAGATGTTCATGCAGGATGCTGCGCAGATAGAGTGCGCCGTGCGGTGTCTGCGCATCACGACGCTGACATTCTGGATGGTCGGCTTCCAGATTGTGGCGACCAACTTCTTCCAGTCGCTCGGCATGGCAGGGAAGTCGGTGTTCCTGTCGCTGACACGTCAGATTATTTTCATGGTGCCGGTGCTCATCTTCCTTCCGCCGCTGCTGAAGCTCGACGGCGTGTGGGCATGCTTTCCCATTGCCGATTTGGCGGCTACGGTGGTCGCGGCGGTGATGCTGGCGGTGCAGATACGCAAAATCAAGCGCAAGGATGCGCCAAATGCAGTTGTGTAATAGCATGAAACATAGGAAGATGCGCGGAAAGTAAAAAAATAATTGCCGAAATACTTGCACACTCCCCGAAAGATTACTAATTTTGCATCGCATTTGAGGGAACGACGCTATGTCAAACCCACGAGATGCAACTGCTTCAGTAGCTCAGTTGGTTAGAGCACCTGACTGTTAATCAGGGGGTCGTTGGTTCAAGCCCATCCTGAAGCGCAACGAAAATACAACTATTGCTTCAGTAGCTCAGTTGGTTAGAGCACCTGACTGTTAATCAGGGGGTCGTTGGTTCAAGCCCATC
>DHKE01000039.1:6418-38411 GCA_002404675.1 Porphyromonadaceae bacterium UBA4702
TTCAAGCCCATCCTGAAGCGCGAGAGAAGACGCACCGCGAGGCGCGTCTTTGGTTGTATGCAGCGGGTGGATAGGGGTTGCAGGTGTTGTCAGAAAGCATTACCTTTGCAAATAAAATGATAGCACTATGGAAGTAACTGTTCCCAAGAAAAAGGCAACCATGTTCCGTCTTAATGCAGATCTGCTTGACCGGCTCAAGGAGCTGGCTCGCCGTGAGCATCGCAGTTTGAACAACTATGTGGAGTGTGTGCTGCTCGATGTAGTTTATAATGAGCCTAATGAAACGACCATTGCCGCCGTTAACGAGGCTCGCAGCGGTGCTTTGCGCAATACTACGCCTGTTGACACTTCGAGTGTTGAGGCAATGCTCAACTCGCTGGGAGTATGAAGGCACTCCACCCGTCTTCGCAGTTCAAGAAAGATGTCAAGCGGATTAGGAACAACCCACTCAAGCTTGCAAGGCTTAGGGAAGTCCTAGACATGCTGGCATCTGAAATAGAGCTGCCTGAAAGGTACAAGGCTCATCGTCTTGTCGGAGACTACAAGGACTGCCTGGAGTGTCATATTGAGGGCGATTTCCTGCTTATCTGGTTTGACGAGGCGGACCAGTCCATAAACCTGCTTCGCCTTGGCTCACATTCTGAACTGTTTGGCAAAGGCTCGAAGAAATGATATCCACGCGGCGGTTTTTCGGCCCAGTGCGCGTATATGCCGTGTTTTTTTGCTAACTTTGTGGTAACAAAGCATTGGATTTATGATATTGTCTATGACTGGCTTCGGCAGAGCCACAGTGGAATATTGCCTCAATAAGATAACGGCTGAAGTGAAGTCGTTGAACAGCAAACAGTTGGATTTGCAGATGCGTGTCCCGTCTTATTACCGTGAACTTGAGCCGTCGTTGCGTTCGCAGCTTGCGGACGCCGTGCACCGTGGCAAGCTGGACTTGTCGGTGACTGTCGAGAACCTTGGCGGTGAAGCGCCGGTGACGCTGAATGTGGCTGTCATGCGCACCTACAAGCGTCAGATAGAGGAGATGTGCGGTGAGCTGGGCATCGGCTGCCCGACGGACTGGGTGGGCCAGCTGATGCGTATGCCAGACGTGATGCACACGGAGACCCGCACCCTCGGCGAGGAGGAGATGGCTGCTGTACGCCGTGCCCTGGCTGATGCCGTGGAGGCTCTGACGGCGTTCCGCGCACAGGAGGGGGCAAAGCTGGAAGTGTTCTTCCGCAGCAAGATAGAGCGCATCAGTGAGCTGCTGGCGTTGGTTGACCCGTATGAGGCGGAGCGTGTGGAGAAGCTCCGCGAGAAGCTGGTGCTGCAGCTTGACAAGCTGCCTGGTGTCGAGGTTGACAGCGGACGGCTGGAGCAGGAGATGATATACTACATTGAGAAGCTCGACGTGACCGAGGAGAAGACCCGCTTGCGTGCCCACCTGAACTATTTCATGGAGACCATGGGCGGCGAGCCGGGACAGGGCAAAAAGCTCGGCTTCATCGCACAGGAGATGGGGCGCGAGATAAACACTCTCGGCTCGAAGTCGAACAACGCAGAAATGCAGCGCATCGTCGTGAAGATGAAGGACGAGCTTGAGCAGATCAAGGAGCAGGTGCTCAACGTGCTTTGACAACAAACCTCACGCTGACAAGGACAAGCAATGAAACAAGGGAAAATCATCATATTCTCCGCGCCGTCGGGCAGCGGCAAGTCTACCATAATACACCGCCTGATGGGTGACGAGCGTCTGCGCCTGGGCTTTTCGGTCTCTGCCACGAGCCGCAGCCCGCGTGCCGGCGAGGTGGACGGCAAGGACTATTTCTTCATCACCGCAGAGGAGTTTGACTCCGCTGTCCGCGCTGGACGCTTCATCGAGTGGGAGGAGGTGTACAACGGCACTCGCTACGGCACACTTTCATCAGAGGTGGAGCGTGTGGTAGGTGAGGGGCGCAACCTTGTCCTGGACATCGATGTCAAGGGCGGTGTCAACGTGAAGCGCATCTACGGCGACCGCGCCCTGTCGGTGTTCATACAGCCGCCGTCGCTCGAGGTGCTTGCTGCGCGGCTGCGCGGCCGTGGCACTGACAGCGAGGAGGCGGTGGCTCGCCGCCTGGCCAAGGCGGAGGAGGAGCTGTCATACGCTCCGCAGTACGATGCCGTTGTTGTCAACGACGACCTGGACGAGGCTGTAGCGCAGGTCACGCGGCTTATTCTGGATTTCACAGCCTGACAGGGGATGACGGTAGGCGTTTACAGCGGCTCTTACGACCCGATACACATAGGCCATGCCATGGTCGCCTCGTACATAGCGCAGAGCGGCTTGGTGGACTGCGTGTGGCTGCTGGTGAGCCGCCTCAACCCGCTGAAGCGCGGCGTGACAGCCCCCGCTGACGCTGCGCACCGTCTGCGCATGGCGGAGATAGCCGTCAGCGGCTGCCCATACCTGCGGGCTGACGGCATTGAGCTGTCGATGCCAGAGCCTTCCTATACCTACGACACGCTGCGCGAACTGTCGCGCCGCTGGCCGCAGCACCAGTTCCGGCTGGTGGTGGGGGCGGACAACATCCGCGTGTTTGACAAGTGGCGCAACCATGACCGCATCCTTGCGGAGTACGGCGTGATCGTTTTCGCCCGTCCCGGCTATGATGTCGAGGCCTCGGAGCTGCCGTCAGGGGCGGTGCTGCTGCCTGACACGCCTGAATGCCGGCTGTCCTCCACGTTCATACGCGGCGAGATAGCCGCATGCCGTGACGTGCGGTATTACCTGCCTGCCGGTGTCGCTGAATACATAGCCCGCGAGGGGCTGTACAGCGGCGGCGTCAGCCTATCTTGATGCCTGAAAATCCCATGAATGCCATTGCCAGCAGCCCGGCGCAGATGAGCGCGATGGGCACTCCGCGCATCCCTTTCGGGGTGTCGCTGAGGTCGAGCTGTTCGCGTATGCCGGCAAATATCCACAGGGCGAGGGTGAATCCCAGCGAGGTGGAGAAGCCGTAGACGACGGATTCCATGAGCGAGAAGCCCTTCTGTATCACGAGTATCGCGACGCCCAGGACGGCGCAGTTGGTCGTGATGAGGGGCAGGAACACGCCGAGCGACTTGTAGAGTGCGGGGGTGATTTTCTTGAGTATGATCTCGAGCATCTGCACCAGGAACGCGATGACGAGTATGAACACTATGGTCTGCAGGAACTGCAGGTCGAGGGGAGTGAGGACGTATGTCTGCAGCAGCCATGCTACGGCAGTGGCGAGCGTTATGACGAATGTCACCGCTGCCCCCATGCCGAGGGCGGAGCTTATCTTCTTCGACACGCCGAGGAACGGGCATACGCCGAGGAACTGCGAGAGGACGATGTTGTTGATGAAAATCGCGGTGACGATTATGGATATGTATGTCAGCATGGTCTGTGTCAGCAGGATTTGTTTCTGATTTTGTTAACTATGGCGATGAGGTATCCGAGCGCGAGGAACGCTCCCGGGGCGAGGACGAACAGCAGTATGCCGTAGTCTTCGGGGTAGATGCGCATGCCGAAGAGCATGCCTGTGCCCAGCAGCTCGCGCACAGCGCCGAGAATGGTAAGTGCGAAGGCGAAGCCTATGCCGCAGCCCAGCCCGTCGCACAGTGAGGCCAGCACGCCGTTCTTGCCGGCGAAAGCCTCGGCGCGTCCCAGCAGGATGCAGTTGACCACGATGAGCGGTATGAAGATGCCCAGCGAGGCGTTGAGCGCGGGCAGGTAGGCGTTGATGCACAGCTGCAGCACGGTGACGAATGACGCTATGACGACGATGTATGCCGGTATGCGCACCTTGTCGGGGATGAGCGGCTTGATGGCGGAAATTGCGGCGTTGGAGCAAACGAGCACCGCTGCCGTGGCCAGGCCCATCATCATGCCGTTCATGGCCGAGGATGTCGTGCCGAGGGTGGCGCACATGCCCAGCAGCAACACCAGGACGGGGTTGCCGGGGATGATGCCGTTGTATATTATGCTGAGGTACTTTTTCATTTCATGCCTCCTTTCTGCTGTTGGTATTGTGTGTATGCCTCAAAGGCGTCGCGCATGGCCTCGAGGAATGCGCGTGACGAGATGGTGGCGGCGGTGATGCCGTCCACGGTGCCGTTATTGTCCTTGTCTTTGGTCACGTACAGCGGCTCTGTCGTGGGGTTCTTGCCGATTACGCTGCGGCTGGCTGTCGTGTCGCGGAACCATGTCTGCATCTTCGAGCCGAGCCCCGGGGTTTCGCCCTGCTGCAGCACCTGGTAGTCGCGTATTGTGCCGTCGGCGTTGAAGCCCGCCATTACTGACACTTCGCCGGCAAACCCGTTCTGCGACGAGGACTTGACTGCAGCTCCGGCGAGCGTGCCGCCGCTGTATGCCGGGTATACGGTGCAGGCAGTGCCGTCCTGAGCGGTGTATTCCCACTTGTCGGCAGTCGGGTCGTTGTCAAACTGCGGCGTGACCTGGCGTATTGCGTCTAACTGCCGCTGTGCGTCCTGGCGGGCTATCGGCTCTTTGGTGACGGCGTATACCGCGCCGAGGACGGCTCCGGCGATTATGGTGATGCAGCCCAGTGACAGCACCATGTTGACGAGCGTGGATTGCGGCCGTTTCATTTCTTCCTCCTTTCTCCGAGTATGCGCGGGCGGCAGTAGCGGTTGATGAGCGGGGTGAAGCTGTTCATGAGCAGTATGGCAAATGACATCCCCTCGGGATAGCTGCCGAAGCGGCGAATGACTATCGTTATCGCGCCGATGAGTATGCCGTAGATGATCTGTCCTGTGCGTGTCATTGGGGAGGTGACATAGTCTGTAGCCATGAACACCGCGCCGAGGAGCATGCCTCCGGAGAGGAGGTCGAGCAGGGGGCTTCCGCCCAAAGCCCAGGAGAGCAGCGCGGCTGACGCGAGTATCGACACGGGGATGTGCCATGTGACGGTGCGTGTGAGCAGCAGGTATGCCAGCCCGGTGAGTATGGCTATCGCGCCTACCTCGCCGGCGGAGCCGTTCATGTTGCCGATGAGCAGCCCGGCCATGTCAGCGGTCGAAGCGTCCACCTGCCCGGCGTTGAGTGCCACGAGGAATGTCGCGCCTGTCGAAGCGTCTGCGCCTGAAGGTATGCCTGTAGGCCATGTTGTCATGGCAGCGGGGAACGACAGCAGCAGGAACACGCGGCCTACCAGGGCGGGGTTCCAGATGTTCTGCCCCAGTCCGCCGAAGGACATCTTGCCGATGCCTATCGCCACGACTGCGCCGATGACGACCATCCACCAGGGGAGTATGCTCGGCACGTTCATTGCCAGCAGCAGGCCGGTGATTACGGCAGAGCCGTCGGCGAGCGTCTGGCGGCGTTTGAGCAGCAGCCGGTCTATCGCCCACTCGGCGAGCAGGCAGGCGGCGACGCTTGTCACGGTGACTGCCAGCGCGGGCAGCCCGAAGGTGTAGAATGATATGGCGAGAGCCGGCAGGAGGGCTATAACGACGTTCCACATGCACTGGCGTATGCTCTTGCCTGAGTGTATGTGGGGCGATATGGAGACGGTCAGTTTGTTTTCCATTGTGTGGTGGAGGTGTGTGTTGTCAGCGTTTCTTGAGGTTCATTTTGGCCAGCTTGATATGGTCGAGTATCGGGCGTGCGGAGGGGCATGAGTATGAGCAGCAGCCGCACTCTATGCAGTTCATCACGCCGTGCGAACGAGCGTCGTCCCAGCGGCTGTGCACGGCGTGGAGCATTAGCAGGTACGGCTCGAGCCCCATCGGGCAGGCGTCCACGCACCTGCCGCAGCGTATGCATGGCCCGGCGGCGCGGCGCGACGACATATCCCGCGGCAGCACGAGTATTCCGCTCGTGCCTTTGGTCGAGGGTGCGTCGAGGCAGCTCACTGCACGACCCATCATCGGGCCTCCGGCGATGACCTTGCCGGTGTCTTCGGGCAGTCCTCCTGCGGCCTCGATGAGCGCGGACAGGGGCGTGCCGAAGGGGGCGAGGTAGTTGCCGGGGCGTTGCAGCGACGGCCCTGTGACGGTGACGATGCGGCGGGTGAGGGGGAGGCGCATGATGACGGCCTGGTGTACGGCGTATGCCGTGGCTACGTTGTCCACGATGCAGCCCACGTCTACGGGCAGCCCGCCTGCCGGGACTTCCCTGCCGGTGAGAGCCTGTATGAGCTGTTTCTCGCCGCCTTGCGGATATTTCTTCTTGAGCGTGACGACCTCGATGTCAGGGTATTGCGCGGCGGCCTGAAGCATGGCGGCTATGGCCTGGGGCTTGTTCTCCTCGATGCCGACAATGGCGCGGCTGACGCTGACGCTGCGCATGATGAGGCGTGTGCCGGAGATGATCTCCGCCGCGCCGGTTCGCATCAGCTGGTCGTCGCAGGTCAGGTACGGCTCGCACTCCGCCCCGTTGATTATTATGGTGTCAGGCACTTTCCCCTCGGGGGGCGAGAGCTTCACGTGGGTGGGGAATGTCGCTCCGCCGAGGCCGACTATGCCGCTGTCGCCTACGGCCTTGACTATCTCTGCTGGCGTGAGGGCTTCTGCCTCCTCTGCGGTGAGTGGCGCGGGACTGGTGTCCTGCGCCTCGGCGTCGGGGGTGATGATTATAGCGTCTTGCCACTGCCCTTGTGGCGTGTGCACGCGGTCCAGCTTCCTGACCGTGCCGGTGACGGGGGAGTGCACGGGCGCGCCTACGAACCCTCCTGCCTCTGCTATCATCTGTCCGCGCTGCACCGTGTCGCCGGCCTTTACAAGGGGCTTGGAGGGTGCGCCGATGGCTTGTGAGAGCGGCAGCGCGAGTTCGGCGGGCATCGGTATCGGGGCGACGGCGGCCTCTGATGTCAGCTTGCTGCCGTCGGGGTGTATGCCTCCTTTTCTGAATGTCTTCATTGTCAGCTGTTTTGAGAGGGTATAACTGAGGGGTCAGGTGTGCCGTGCGCTGTGATGCACTTGCGCGGGCATGCCTCGATGCACAGCCCGCAGCCGATGCACCGTGAAGCGTCGATGTGCGACAGGAAGCTGTCTATGGTCACTGCGCCGGAGGGGCATACCCTCTTGCACTTGGAGCAGCCGATGCATGAACTGTCGCACTCCTTCATAGCCACCGGGCCTTTGTCGCGGTTGACGCACGTCACCCATACCAGCGCCTTGCCGGGCGTGTGCTGCTGCAGCTCGATGATGCCTCGCGGGCAGCCCTTGGCGCACAGCCCGCAGCCTACGCAGCGGTCGAAGTCCACCACAGGCATGCTTGTAGCCGCGTCCATTGTGATTACGCCGTAGGGGCAAGCCCGGGCGCAGTCGCCGCAGCCGAGGCAGCCGTGGGGGCAGTCGCGCTCGCCGCTGCACGTGGCGGCCTCTATGGCGCATGAGCGCACGCCGTCATACGTGACGCGCTTGTCACGCTGCGAGCATCCGGCGCTGCAGCGCACCACTGCCACCCGGCGTATGGTCTCTCCGGCCTTCAGCCCGAGCAGCGCGGCTATCCCCTGCATGGTCTTGTCGCCGCCGACCGGGCAGCTGAGTGAGTCCAGCGAACTTGCGCTGACGCACGCCGCCGCGAAGGCGTGGCATCCGCTATGTCCGCAGCTGCCGCAGTTTGCCCCGGGCAGCAGCGCCTCGACCTCGCCGATGCGCGGGTCCTCGCAGACGTGAAACCGCCTGGCGACGAACCACAGCACTGCCGCCGCGATGATGCCGGTGACGCCCAGCACCGCTATTGTTATCCAAATGGTGTCCATATCAAGAAGTGTGTTCAGGTGTTTTTGTCGGCTGGCAAGACTTCAAAGTCAAACTGGTGGGCTATGCGGTTACGCATCAGGTACAGCAGCGCGAAGAAGGCCGCTGTCATGCAGATGCCGTATGTCGCTGCCCGCGATTCGCTGCCTGTGAGCAGGTATGTCAGCACCATGGTGGCGATGAGGGCGATGCAGGGGAACACCGTTGCGAACATTATCGCCTTGCGGTGCATTCGCTCCGTGCCTCGCAGCACCACGCGCTGCCCCTTGGCGTAGCGTGACGTGTCCTTGACGTGCACTGTGGCGGTGCGGTCGCCCTTGCCGGCGGCGCGGCAGAGCCGTGAGGCGGGGCATGAGCCGCACTCGTCCTCGCCGGTGATGCGCACTGTGAGCGTGCCGTGCTGGCTGTCTACGGACTCTACCACTCCGTCGTCATCGATGTATTCCACATAGTCTGTTGCCATGTCGTTGTGTTACAGTTGTTTGAGCCGGGCGGCGTGTGGCTGCCCTTTGTGATTGCAAATGTATAAAATTATTGTGACACTGCCGCCGTTTGCGGCTGGTTATTTTGTCCGTATGTCAGATGTCGAAGAGCACAGTCACCGACACCTCCACGCCGTCCCTGCGCAGCGAGATGTCCTGTCCTGGAGGGGCGGAGCCGGCGATGTCTGTCAGTCCGAAGCGGTAGCCTGCAGAAACTTGTATGAAGTTGAGTATGTCGAAGCCCGCGCCGATGTCCCAGCCCGGCTGCACGCGGCGCGTGGGGCAGGGGATGCCGTCAGCGTCGCTGTCGAGGCGCACCATCAGGGACGGCCCTGTGTAGACGAAGGGGGCGGCAAGGTCGTATGCAGACCGCAGCCAGCGCTTGTATTTGGCGTGCAGGGGGATGTGCAGCATGTCGTTGCCCGCTTTCCAGCTGCCCGAGGCGTTGCCCAGAGTGATGGGGGAATGGGTGTAGAGCAGCGAAGCGTCGAGGGCGAAGCCGCTGGCCTCAAACTGGTACTCGCACGTCAGGCCGCCGCTGAAGCCGCTGCCACGCTTGATGTCCCAGCCCGGAGCGTCAGCCAGCCTCGCCGTGCTTATCTCGCCGCCGAGGCGTATGCCGTAGCGGAACTGCGCAGCCGCCTGAGGCGCAGCCGCTGCCGTGACGGCCAGCAGCATGGCCGCTGTGCGTGTGAGGGCGTTCATCAGCTTCCCAGGTATTTGCGTTCCGTGAACTTGGCGGCTGCCGTGTCTGCCATTTGTATCAGGGTGACGAGGGGGAACAGCTCCTCGGCCTTGCGGTAGTTGCCGGTCTCCTCGCTGCTGCACCGGTCTATGGACCATGCGCCCATGTGCCAGCGTATGGCGCACACCTCGCTGTCCTCCAGCCCCAGCCCCATCTGGAAGAGCATGACCACCGACTTCTCGCCGTGGCCTATGGGGAGGGCGGAATAGTCAGTGCCGAACTCGGCCTTGCCGAAGTCCACCTGCGCCCCGCGCTTGCGGAAATACTGGTTGGCCTTGCACACGTCGTGCAGCAGCGCGGCTATGGTGATGCTCTCGTCTGAAATCTTCTCGAATATGTCCGGGCGTTCCTTGATGAACGTCTGCTTGAGCATCATCGCCGCCTCGTACACGTTGAGCGAGTGGAGCATGAGTCCTCCCTCAAAGCAGAGGTGGTTTTTCATCGAGGCCGGGGCTTCGAAGAAGCCCGACTTCTCGAGCTGGGCTATGAAATAGTCCATGTCGTCGATGCCTGTGCCGCGCAGCAGCTCCAGGAACCGCGCCTTGTGTCTCTTGAGTTCTTCCTTGTCCATTGGTTCATTTGGAATTACAGGATGCAAAATTAATCAAACCGCGCCGTATATGCAAGAGTTTCAGCCGCTCGCTGCTGTGAGCCCCGCCCGTGTTGCGTAATTGGCGGCGGTTTATTACCTTTGCGCCATGATGAATGATGCTTTACGGACAGCAGCCGCGCCCCTAGAGCGGCTGTGGGAGATAGATTTCGCGCGTGCCGTGGCGATAGTGCTTGTCGTCATGGGCCATTGGGCCATCGGGGGCGGCGAGCCGCGCTGGTGGACGGCGGCGGTCGATGCCATTTACACGTTCCACATGCCGCTGTTCCTGGCCATGAGCGGCTACCTGTATATGCGCGGCTCCAAGCCCGGGCGCAAGTACCTCCCGTTTCTGAAAGGTAAGGCGATGCGGCTGCTCGTGCCGTATTTCACCGTGTCCGTCATAGTGGTGACAATCAAATATCTGACGCAGGGGGCGGCGATAGTGCAGCACCCGGTTACGGCTGCGACGTATTTCGAGGTGCTGTACCGTCCGGCTGCCGGGCGTTTCCTGTGGTTTGTGTGGGCGTTGTGGTGGATGTTCGTCATCATGCCGGCGTTCCGCAGCCGCGCATCCCGTCTTATCCTGTTCGTAGCCGCAGCGGTGTGTGCGTATGTGCCTTTCCCTGACAATGACTTGCTCGGCCTTGAACGCACGGCGCGGATGATGGTCTGGTTCGTAGCCGGGACGCTGCTGTACGACTGGCGCGGGTTCCTGCCGATGCGCTCGCGTGGCATGGCCTTCGGGGCGTTTGCGCTGTTTGCGGCGCTGCTGGCGGCGTATTTGTGCGGCTGGCAGCCGGCAGAGTACGTGATACCCTATGTGGCAGTGTACGCGCTGCCAGCCATGGCGTACCAGTGGTCGGCACGCAGCGGCGGCAGGACACGCGGCGTGATGCTCTCGCTCTCGTCGGCCTCGTTCCTGGTCTACCTGCTGCACACCACTTTCGAGGGTTTTGTCAAGTCGTTCTACCTGCGCTATGCCCCTGCCGGCGACGAGTGTCTGTACGCCCTCGCTGCCATTGCCGGCGTGGCGGCGGGGACAGCCGTGCCGTGGTGGCTGTACGCCAAGGTCTTAACGCGCTTCCGCATCACGCGCATATTGTTCGGACTGAAATGAAAGGATTGATAGTCAGGCTGATATTGTCGTTTGTGGCGTTGGCAGGGCTGTGCGGCTGTGACAGGGAATATGAGGGCGACCTGTGGTTTGCCGGCGACTCGATATGCCACGGCTGGAACGTCAAGTCGTGTTTCCCCGACTGGCGGACGCACAACTACGGTGTCAACGGAGCGCGGATAGACCGCATCGAGGAGCTTGCCGGGCGTTTCGCCGGCGAGAGCGTGGTGGTGGTCATCGGCACTAACGACCTGATGTGGATAGAGGACCGCGACCGTTACGCCGACCGCTACGCCAAGGCTCTGCAAGGCCTCGCGGCGCGGCGCATATACCTGATTTCCATACTCCCGCGCAACCCCAACGACGTGCATCCGCAGCCGTATGACGAGGACATACGCGACATCAACAGCCGCATACGCTCGCGTGTCGAGGCCATGGAGGAAGTGGTGTATGTCAATGCCTACCCGGCTTTCGAGAAGGAGGGGGGCATCAACGCCGTCTACACCAAGGACGGCCTGCATCTCAACGCCGCGGGCTACCAGCTGCTGTCGTTCCTGCTCTCGCAGTACCTGCTGCGCGACACGTCCGCCGAGCCGCAGCAGTGAGCGGCGGTGTCAGCGGCATACGAACTTGGCTGACCCTGCGGCCGTGTGCAGTATGTATGTGCCGTGGGGCAGCGCCGAGATGTCGATGTCGTTGTCGCCAGGCTGGAGCAGCGCGAGCGCGGCAGCCGTGCCTGTGGCGGAGTATATGCGTGCCTGTGCGCTGACGGCCGAGCGCACGCGCAACGTCCCTCCAGCTGCTGACAGGATGACAGGCCGCGGGGGTGTCGCCGCTATGGCGTCCACGCCCCCGGTGGGCGTGTATTCAGCCTCGGGGTGTAAGTCCTCGCCGCCGCACACCTCTGTCGATGTCTCGCCTATCCAGCCGCAGTCCTGGTTGACCGCCGTGTAGACCTTGATGAAATGCACGCCGCCCAGGCGCACCGGGCGGCCCTGCGCGTCCACAGCCCATGAGATGTCACATCCCAGCTCCTCGTCGTTGGAGATGTTGTCGGCATAGCCGTATCCGTAGCTGCGCTGTACGAACAGGTCGCTCCCGCCGCTGCCGATGTTGACATAGTTGTCGGGCAGGCACGCGCCCTTGTACTCGAGCGTCTCCTCTGCGGCGAGCCATGCCGGCCAGTATTCCTGTGTGTGGAACGTGTTTCGCCTCACATATCCCTCGGGCTTAGCCGGGTCGTTGGTCGTGTAGCGTATGTAGGTGCGGTCGGTGATGTATTTCTCGTCCGGGTCGGGGTCTGCGTCTGCCGGGCGGCCCGTGTCGGGACGGAAGTATGTGATGCGGTACGAGTGCTGCGTCGCCGGGTTGTTGTATTCGCTGCCTGCCAGCTCGTACCACGGGTCGTCGGGCAGCCCGTTGCCGTTGGTGTCCTCGCTTACCATTATGATGCCCGGCTCGGAGCTTCCGGTACGCGAGCTGCTGTCGCGTGAGAAGGCGTTGCCGTAGATGACGAAGTCGCGCTGCCCCTCGACGTTTGCCACCGGGTGGTCGAAGCCGACTATGACATATCCTCCGTATGCCCCCAGGGTGACGGTGCCGGGGGTCTTGTCGCCGCAGAGCAGCTCCTCGGCCTTGGCGAGCATTTCGGTCTCGGTGTCGCCGGGCTCGTGTTCAGGCAGGTCGTTGACAAACTGCCCCGGGGCAGGGCGGTAAGAGTATACGCGGTGCAGCCACGGCGAGGCTGCCGTGGCGGCCGCAGCCGCTGCCAGACAGAGCGGTGCGCAGAGTATGTGCCGGTAGTCCATTGTGTTACAGGTCGTTTTCTTGTTGCAAAAAAGGACAGGGGACGGAGCTGCTGTCAATTTCCGCTCCGTCGCCGCTGTTCCTCAAAACACAAATCTATTATAGACAAAAACTATTAGTTTCCAGCCGTGTGAGGGCATGAAAAAACCGCTCACGGACACCGTTGCTGCGACAGCATTGCGGCTTTGGCTACGTGGGCGGTGACAGGTTTGTGTTATGAGGAATTTCTGTATGATGCATCCCCCGGGCAGTGCGCCGAGGGAAGGGCATTTCTCATTTTCTGCCAAACCACTGCCTAAGTCCACGTAGGCGGCTGGGGCGGCATGGCGTGCCGCTGCAGCATCTCGGTTTGTCCTTGCCGGTCCGGTCTTCTGACTCGTCCCCCCGGTCATGCACGCCTTCCCGGCATCGGCTGCCAGTGGCGTTATGTGCATCAGGTGTAAGGGACATCACAGCAGCGGGTCTGTCGGGGATTCTCACCCCTGTTCCCGGATGAGGGGGGATTGCCGGGACGCAGTGTGTCGGCAACGCCCTCACCGATGTCAATCCATCGCTTTCGGCATGGTGTGCGGTGTCATCAAGCGTTTTGGCGGCATCCCTCCTCTGGCGAGGGGGCTTGAGCCGCTGACTCTCTCGTCTCACGCCGCAAAATTAGGAAATAAATCCCGTATGGGCAAAAAGATTTGCGGATTTTTCGTAAATTCGCGTGCAGAACCGATTTACATACGCGATATGGCAAAGATAGACACAGTCAACAAGTACATAGGCGAGTACCTGGCGGGCAAGTCGCCCGAGGCTGCGGAGCGTTTCCGCGCCAAGGATGTGAGCCGTCAGTACCAGTCGATAATGACATGGCGTTACAACCGGCGCAAGCGAGCCGCTGCGTCGGCGGCAGTTCCGGCTGCCGAGGAAGAGCCGAAAAGCCCTGCGGAGATGCTGCGTGCCGTGCGTCGCGACATGGAACGCCGCCGCGACCTGACGGAGGAGATGCTCGACGAGCTGACGGCGGAGCTGGACGGCTTCGCGGAGTTTGTCCGCCAGACACGCCACCGCATGCGCCTCGCCGAGATAGAGACGCTCGAGACGCGCCGCGAGGAGATAGCAGAGCGGCTCAAGACGCTGCGCCGTCAGGTGGACGAGGTGCAAGCGCCGACGCTCTTCTGACACGCCGCCCTCTCGGCTGCCGTTAACCGCGTGTTAACCTGTTAACCGCCCCCAAGGGCAGGTTAACAGGGTTAACACGGTTAACAGGTTAACGCGAGGTTAACAGGTTAACGGCCGTGGGTCAGAACATGGCGGCGACGCGCTTCAGTGCATCGACAAATGCGTCGGCCTCGCGCATGGTGTTGTATGCTGCAAACGAGGCGCGCACAGTGCCGGGGATGCCTAGGCGTGTCATCAGGGGCTGGGCGCAGTGGTGTCCGGTGCGGACTTCCACGCCGAGCTTGTCGAGCAGCAGCCCGATGTCGTAGGGATGGACGTCGCCGACGAGGAACGATATGACCGCGCTCTTGCCGGGCGTCTGGCCGAATATGCGCACGCCGGGTATCTCGCTGCGCATGCGCTGCTCGGCGTGCTGCGTCAGGGCGTGTTCGTGGGCGGCGATGCGCCCGATGCCTGTCTGCTCGATGAAGTCGAGGGCGCGTGCGAAGGCTGCTATGTCGATGAAGTCGGGAGTGCCGGCCTCAAACTTGAAGGGGAGTTCTGCGAACGTGGTGCGCTCAAACGAGACGTTGCCTATCATCTCGCCTCCGCCCTGGTACGGGGGCATCTTCTCGAGCAGCTCGCGGCGGCCGTACAGCACGCCTACGCCGCAAGGTCCGTACATCTTGTGAGCGGAGAATGTGTAGAAGTCGCAGCCGATGCCGCGCACGTCCACAGGCAGGTGCGGCGCGGCCTGTGCGCCGTCCACCAGCACCGGCACGCCGTGGCTGTGGGCTATGGCGGTCATTTCCTTGACGGGGTTGACTGTCCCCAGCACGTTGCTGACGTGGCAGAAGGCAGCCATGACGGTGCGGTCGGTGAACAGGGAACGGTACTGGCCGATGTCGAGCGAGCCGTCGGGGAGCATATCCACTATGCGCAGGCGTATTCCGGTGCGGCTCTGCAGCAGCTGCCAGGGGACGATGTCGGCGTGGTGCTCCATGACGGTGAGTATCACCTCGTCGCCCTGGCGGAATGACTGCCCGATGCTTGCCGCCACGAGGTTGATTGCCTCTGTTGTGCCTCGGGTGAAGATGACCTCGGCAGTCTCGGCGGCGTTGATGTAGCGGCGCACACGCTCGCGTGCCTGTTCCTGGAGGTCGGTGGCTTCCTGCGAGAGGGTGTGCACGCCCCGGTGGACGTTGGCCTTGGTGTGGCGGTACAGGTGCGCTATCTCGTCGACGACGCAGTCCGGTGTCTGCGAGGTGGCGGTGTTGTCGAGGTATATGAGGCCGCGCTCCCCGACCTTGCGCTGCAGTATGGGGAACTGGCGGCGTATCTGTTCTGTTTCGTTGTCTGAAAACATTTTCGTGCTGTGTTGTTGTGGCTTGGTTGCGGACGCTTCCGCGCCGTGTCATTGCTTTGCGGAGGGGCAGTCAGCCATGCAGGTGGCGCAGGAGTGTCCCTCGCCGGCGAAACGCCGCTCTACGAGCTGCCGCAGCCTGTCGCCGAGGGCGGGCAGCCTAACGCCGTCTATCACGTCGGCCATGAATGCCTGTTTGAGCAGCAGCTTGGCGCGGCTGTCGGAGAGGCCTCTGGCGTTCATGTAGAATAGCTGGGTGTCGTCGAATGTGCCTGTGGCAGTGCCGTGCGAGCATTTCACGTCGTCGTTGTATATCTCGAGCTGCGGCTTGGAGTACATGCGAGCCTGTGGCGAGCCGACCACGTTGCGGTTTGACTGGTACGCCTCTGTCCCGGCCGCTCCTGGGGCGACGTATATCAGCCCGGCGAAAGAGCCGCGAGCGGTGTCGTCGATGACGTATTTGAAGAGCTCGTCGGTCTTGCAGCGCGGTGCGTTGTGGCGTATGCACGAGTATGTGTCGGCGTGCCGGTCGCGGTCTTCTATGGCGAGCCCCATGAGGCGGAACGACGCTCCCTCGCCGTTGAGATCGCAGCGGTACTCGTTGCGCGTCGTGCCGTTGCTGAGCGTTATGCCGTCGAGCAGGACGTTGCTGCGTGCCTGCTGGCGCAGGTATAGGGAGGAGAGGCGCGAGGTGCTTTCGGTGCTTTCCTCGATGTCGTAGATGTCGAGTGTGCTTCCCTCGCCGGCGTATGCCTCGATGACCTGCAGCGACATCAGCGGCGTTGTGCCGCTGCCCTGGGTGTGGTCGCACATCAGGAGCTTGGCCTCGCTGCCTTTGCCCAGGACTATCAGTATGCGGCGCACGGCCATCATCGGCTGGTCGCCGCGCAGTATGCTGACGAGCTGCAGGGGACGCTCCAGGCGCACGCCGTCGGGGACGTATATCATCACGCCGTCCTGGCAGAGCATGGTGTTGAGGGCGGCGACGGGGTTGGCTGTGCCGGCCAGCTGCCCGTAGTGGCGGGCCACGGTGCCGGGCATCTCGCGGGCGGCTTGCGCGAGCGAGCCGAAGAACACGCCACGGTCACGCGGCGTGCCGCTCCCTTCGGGGACTATGCAGGTGTCGCCGAACAGGTATGCCTGTGCCGTGGAGAGGTTGGGCACTCCGCAGCGGAAGCTTTCGGCGGGGTTGAAGCGCATGGGGACGCGGGCGAGGTTGATGCCCCAGTCGGGTGCGAGCATTTCGCGCAGTGAGGTGATGTGGTAGTCTTCCGAGCCTTTCTCGGGCAGTGTCATGGCCTCGAGTGCTGCTGCGGCGGTGTCGCGCAGGGCGTTGAGGGGCTGTGCGCAGCGGCTGTCGATGAGGTCGCGGTGCTGCCGCAGCAGGTCGGTGTATTGTTTCAGCGCGCTGTCCATCATGCGTTGTATTGTGAGTCCACTTCTTCCTTAATCCAGTCGTAGCCGCGCTCTTCGAGCTCGAGCGCGAGCTCTGGCCCTGCGGTGCGGACTATTCGCCCCTTGTACAGGACGTGCACGATGTCGGGCTTGATGTAGTCGAGCAGCCGCTGGTAGTGCGTTATGACTATAGTGGCGTTGTCCGCCGAGCGAAGGGCGTTGACGCCTCCGGCGACGATGCGCAGGGCGTCGATGTCTAGGCCTGAGTCGGTCTCGTCGAGTATGGAGAGGCGCGGCTCGAGCATGGCCATCTGGAAAATCTCGTTGCGCTTCTTCTCTCCGCCGGAGAAGCCCTCGTTGACGGAGCGCGAGGCGAGCTTGCCGTCAAGCTCTACGATTGCGCGTTTCTCGCGCATGAGCTTGAGGAACTCTGTGGCTGAAATGGGGGGCAGTCCGAGGTATTCGCGCTTTGCGCTGATGGCTTCGCGCATGAAGTTGACCATCGACACTCCCGGTATCTCGACGGGGTACTGGAAGCCGAGGAACAGTCCCTCGTGGCTGCGCTCCTCTGGGGGCATGGCGAGCAGGTCTTTGCCGTAGAATGTGGCTTCTCCGGCGGTGACGGTGTATGCCGGGTTGCCGGCCAGCACCATTGACAGGGTTGACTTGCCCGAGCCGTTGGGCCCCATTATGGCGTGCACCTCTCCGGGGCGCACCTCGAGGTTGATGCCTTTCAATATCTCTTTGCCGCCTATTTCGGCGTGCAGGTTCTTAACTTTCAGCATATTGCGTAATACGTGTTATATGTCGTGACGCCCTCTTGGGGGGTGTCTGTGTTTTCAGTGCCTTGCGGTGCTGCGCTTTCTCCCTGGAGCAGCGATATGGCGCGAGCCTTGCGCAGCTGGCGGCGGTGGAGCAGCTCGCTGTAATCCTCGGTGTCGGTCAGCGCGGGGGCGAGGTGCATCACCTCTTCGATTATCCCTCCGTCGCCTCCGTCGGCTATGCGCAGCGCCACGCAGTCCTCGTCCATTGCCCCCCATAGGTTGAGCAGCAGCGAGACGGCGGTGAGCCAGCGCAGCAGGGCGAGGAGCGTTCCGGCCAGGCGGCTGAGCATCCCTCTGCCCACGAGGGCGAGCAGCGCTTTCAGTGGCGAGGCTATGGCGGTGACCACCAGCGATGTGACGAGGAACACCGAGGTCAGCGCCATGTAGCGTGCCGCCAGGTCGCCGTCGGCAAACTGCTGCTGCATGCCCTGCTGCTCGAGCATGGGGAACAGGTATGGGCATGCCAGCCGCGCGGCGATGATGCCTGTGCACCAGCCTATCATGGCGGGGAGCTGCCGGGGCGTGCCGAGATGCCAGCCACGGTATATTGCCCACAGCGATACTGCTATTACGAGTATGTTGAGTAATACGGCGGTCATCGGCATCGGCGGCACAGCGGCCGTGCCGCACCACAGCGCAAAGTTAATGCTAATC
The DNA here is from genome assembly GCA_002404675.1 of Porphyromonadaceae bacterium UBA4702. Lineage (GTDB taxonomy): Bacteria > Bacteroidota > Bacteroidia > Bacteroidales > Muribaculaceae > Lepagella. Next base: position 24,262 of record DHKE01000039.1, read on the forward strand.
CGCGAGATATGCAAGAGGCGCGGCGCGGTCGCTGCCGGGGGTGTTAAATTCGGTTGGAAACGGCGTGCCGCTATTGCAGAAATGCGTGGAAACCGCTACTTTTGCGATGCGGAAGCGGTTCTGCTCAGCGGCACTGCGCAACAGACATACACCATTGACCAGGCATATCAGATGAAAAGCATATTCAGCAAGGGGCAGCCTCATGACATACAGTCGGCCATAGATTTCCTGATGGTGACGGCGCTGCTGGTGTATGCCGGGGTGTGGGCGTGGCGTGAGTACATGACCTCCGCGCCGTATGTTGACCCGGAGCGTTACCCTGTGCGCGGCATCGACGTGAGCGCGCACAACGGGATGATGAACTTTGACGCTGCAGCCGCTGACGGCATCGAGTTCGTGTTCATCAAGGCCTCGGAGGGGACGGACTTCCGTGACTCCAACTTCCGCCTGAACTATGACAAGGCCCGCGAGGCAGGCCTCATGGTCGGGGCGTACCACTATTTCCGCTTTGACCGCGACGGGGTGGACCAGGCGGTCAACCTGCTCGGCGCGGTGGGCGACCGCGAGCTCGACCTGGGGCTTGCCGTTGACGTCGAGGAGGAGGGCAACGCCAGGGGCGTGCCCGTAGACTCTATAAAGATGCGGCTGCGCGACATGACCGAATACCTGAACCTGCGCGGCTTCCGCGTGACCTTTTACAGCAACCGCGACGGATACTACGACCTGCTGATGCCCGAGCTGGAGGGGATGCCGATATGGATATGCTCGTTCTACAGCACCCCCATAGAGGCTGAATGGACTTTCTGGCAGTATGACCACCGGGGCAAGGTGAGCGGCGTGCGCGGCGACGTGGACCTGAACGCTTTCGGCGGCAGCCGCGACGACTGGCGGCAGTTCATCCTCGACACACGCCACGCCCCCGAGGGCCGCAGGCAATATCCTGGCGGCTGATACGTTAATATATATACCGAAATCAGCGAAAGCAAACCCAGATGAAATACGACAACATATTGCGGCACACGTTCTCACTGCTCGCTGTGGCGGCGCTGGGGACGGTGCAGCTGCTGGCATACAGCCCCGAACGGTATGCCGCCTCGTCGCGCCTGGCCTCGGGGAAATGGGCGAAGATACGTGTCAACGAGGGGGGGATGCAGTTCCTCTCCAACTCGCAGATACGCAACCTCGGGTTTTCCGACCCCTCCAAGGTGCGTGTCTACGGATACGGCGGGCGCATGATACGCGAGACGCTCGACGACCGCCACCCGGACGACCTTCCCCTGCTCCCCTGCGTGCACACCTCCAAGGGGATAGTCTTCTACGGCGTTGACAACATCGGCTGGCAGGGCGACGCGAAAGGCGCGGCGCAGGGAGGCGCGAAATACTCGCGCATACAGAACCCTTACGCCACCGCCTCCTACTATTTCATCTCCGACGCAGACACCCAGGACGAGCCGCAGGGCGTGATGCCCGCAGGGACTTCTTCTGCCCAGCCCAAGACCACATTCACCGCCCACCTGCTCCACGAGAAGGAGCTCGCTGCGGGGTGCGTCTCCGGCCGGGAGCTCTTCGGCGAGGACTTCCGCACCAAGGCCGCCCAGTCGTTCCCCTTCACGCTGGCGGGGTATGCCGGCGGCGAGGCGAAGGTCAACGTCCGTTTCGTCACCACCACGAGCAGCGGCGCAAGCACGGTCTCCGTCTACGGCAACGGCGTTCACCTCGGCTCTGGCGACATGACCATACGCGAGGCTGCCAGCAAGGTGTACCTCGTGGCCGGCTCTGCTGTCAAGACCGTGGAGAACCCCGGCGACAAGCTCGACGTGGAGCTGCGCTTCAAGACCAGCGGCGTGCTGCGCATGGCGCGGCTGGACTACATAACAGTGGAATACGAGCGTGAGCTGCGCCTCTCTGGCGCGGAGCTCATGTTCTATGACTATACCTCCGCCCCGACGGCATACACCGTTGCCGGCTGCTCCGAAAGCACCGTGATATGGGACGTGACCGACCCCGAAACGCCGCTGCTGGTGCAGGGCGAGAGGCAGGGCGACCGCATCACCTTCACCGCCGCGCAGACCGGATACCGCGAGTATGTGGCGTTTGACGCTGACAAGGTGTCGCGCACCGTCACCCCCTCGGGCAAGGTCACCAACCAGGACATACACGCCATGGAGACCCCCGACATGCTCATCATCACGCCCCAGCAGTACCGGACGCAGGCAGAGCGCGTCGCGCAGATGCACCGCGACAAGGACGGCATGACAGTCCATGTCCTCACCCCCGAGGCGCTGTACAACGAGTTCTCGTCAGGCACGCCCGACGTGAGCGCGTTCCGCAAGGCACTCAAGATGTGGTACGACCGCGGGGGCGGCGAGGGGGGCAAGCTCAAGCACTGCCTGATAATGTCGCGCCCCACATACGACAACCGCATGATCACCGACGCTGTCCGCTCGGCGGGATACCCGCGTGTGCTGCAATGGCAGAGCCAGGAGACGTACACCGAATCCTCCTCGTACGGCACGGACGATTTCATCGTCATGCTCGACGATGTGGCCGACGGCAAGTTCAACATGAACAAGGCACGCATAAACCTCGGCATCGGCCGCTTCGAGGTCAAGAGCCTCACGGAGGCGACGCAGATGGTTGACAAGCTCCTCAACTATGTCAACACCCCCCGCAGCGGAGCGTGGAAGAACACCGTCATGCTGCTGGCCGACGACCAGGACCGCGCAGTCCACATGGTGCAGACCGAAAACCTCTGGAAAGGCATGAGGGCTGCCGGCAACGGCGCGAACTTCAACTATGAGAAGGTGTACATGGACGCTTACCCCCTCGAGGCCTCGAGCGTGGGCATGCACTATCCGCAGGCCAAGGCACGCATGATGCAGCTAATCCAGGAGGGCGTGGACGTGTGGAGCTACATCGGCCATGCCTCGCCGCGCGGCCTCTCGCACGAGGACATGTTCAACTGGACTGACATAACCTCGATGACCAACCGCAACCTGCCGTTCATGTACGCGGCGACTTGCGAGTTCGTCCGCCCCGACGACGACGAAGTCAGCGGCGCGGAGATAATGTGGCTGTACCCCGACAGCGGCGTGATAGCGATGATAGCCGCCTCCCGCTCCGTATACATCAGCGACAACGGCATCTTCTCCGAGGCTATGGGACGGTACTTCTTCAGCCGCGACGAGGAGGGGAAGGCAATACGTCTGGGCGACCTGCTGCGCTATGCCAAGAACGCAACCAACGACGGCGGCAACAAGCTGCGCTTCCTGCTCATGGGCGACCCGGCGATGCGTGTGCCCTCGCCTGACAAGTATGTGGTCGTGGACCGCATCGGCGACACCGACATGACCGCCGGCGGGGAGATGCCGCAGATAGGCGCGCTTGAGAAATTCACCGTCGAGGGGCGTGTGGTGGACAGCAACGGCAACACGCTCGACGATTTCAACGGCAACATCGACCTCATACTCTTCGATGCCGAGATGCCTGTGGAGACATACGGCAACGGCGACGACGGGGAGCCGTACACCTACAACGACCGCCAGTCCCGCCTCTTCCGCAGCGTTGAGAAGGTCACCGGCGGCCGCTGGACTGCCACAGTGCTGACGCCCGCGCTCATCGAGAACAACTATTCCCCGGCACGATTGAGCCTGTACGCATACAGCGACAGCGGCGTGGAGGCCAACGGCGCGTGCGAGCGGCTGTACGTCTACGGTTTCAACCCCGACGCCACGCGTGCCGACGACACTGAGGGCCCGGTCATCTCGGGCCTGTGCCTCAACAGCGAGGCATTCACATCGGGCGACATCGTCAACCAGTCGCCGGTCGTGCGAGCCTCGATGCGCGATGCTTCGGGTATCAGCGTCTACGGCAGCACCATAGGACACCAGATTACTGTCAAGGTCGATGACCAGGTCTACAACGACGTGAGCGACTTCTACACCCCCGCAGAGGGCGACCCCTACGGCGGCAGCATACTCTACCCCCTCAGCGATGTCGAGCCGGGAGAGCATACCCTGACGCTTATAGTGTATGACAACATGGGCAACGACTCGCAGCAGTCAGTCACTTTCCGCGTAGCCGTAGGACGCGCCCCGGGAATAACTGACGCCCATACCGACGTGAACCCGGCACGCACCTCCGTCAACTTCATCGTCAGCCATGACCGCCCCTCCGAGGCACTGCAATGCACCGTCGATGTCTACAACCTGGCCGGCAGCAAGGTGTGGAGCAAGACCGTGTCAACGTCAGGCGGCTACGACACGTCGCTGCGCATAGGCTGGGACCTGTGCGACGGCGGCGGAGGACGTGTCCCCAGGGGCATCTACGTCTACCGTGTGACGGTGACAGACGCATCAGGCGCAGAGTCTTCAGTGGCGAAAAAGCTGGCAGTCACTGCCCAATGACAACATCATAATATGGCACAACAGAAAGATACCTCTTCAGTACTCCTTCCCGAACCGACGCTGCGCCGGCTTCCGTGGTATCTTGCATACATCGACATACTCCGCACCGAGGGCGTGGCTACGGTCTCCTCTACGCAGATCTCCAGGGCGTTGAGCGTTGATGCCTCGCAGATAGCCAAGGACTTGTCCTTCCTCAACATCAAGGGCAAGACGCGCATAGGCTACGAGGTTAAGGATCTCGGCGACGCGCTCACCACGTTCCTGGGCTTCCGAACCCCCCACAACGCCTTCATCGCCGGCGTAGGCAGCCTCGGCGAGGCTCTGATACGCGACCGTGGACTTGCCAACTATGGACTGAACATCATCGCCGGGTTTGACGTCAAAGAGGACATTTGCGGCACGGAGATATGCAACGTCCCCATATTCCACCCCGACGAGATGAGGGCGCGGCAGAGGCTCTCGCGTGCCTCGATAGGCATACTCACTGTGCCGGTAGACCAGGCGCAGGACGTGGCTGACACCATGGTCGCCGCCGGCATAAACGCTATCTGGAACTTCACCCCTTACCGCGTGCGTGTACGCGACGGCATCGTCCTCGCCAACACCTCAATATACGCGCATCTCGCGCTCATCTACAACCGGTTGAACTCTCAAAGCCACCTCCTATGAAAGCGTTCGCAGTCAACGCCTCACAGCCCGACAGCGGGCTTCTCCACCATTGCATACTCGCCGACTCGGCGGTGCTGCCGTGGCGCAAGCCCATGTTCCTCCCTGACTTCGACCTGGAGATGAGCCTCCGCACAGTCCCGGCAGTGGTGATAGACCGCCTGGGCAAGAGCATACCCCAGCGTTTCGCGAGCCGCTACTACTGCCGTGCCGCGTATGCGCTGATGCTGCGTGCCGAGGGGCTGTACCGCCGCCTTGCCGATGCCGGCATGCCTGTCAGCGCAGCTGTCTCGTTTGACAGCGCAGCCTTCATTTCCCCCTATATGCCCCTCGACGCGGCGGAACAGGCGTTCACACAGGGCGTGGCCACGGAGGTGGACGGCACTATAGCCGCGCAGACCGTATGCCCCGATTTCCGCGGAAGCATCGACCGCGCCATACACGCCCTCTCCCAATACTCGACACTCAAGATAGGCGACATCCTCTTCTTTGATGTTCCCGACAGCGGCATCCCTGTGCAGGAGGGCAACCGCGTCAGGCTGCTCGCGCCGCAAGGCGAGGAGATACACGCCTTTACAGTAAAATAACCCGACAGAAACAACCCAGTTTATGAAAAAAATATACCTCCTTCCGCTGCTCGGCGCGTGCTTGACTTCACTGGCAGACACTTCGCTGCCCGCAGGCTACCATGCCGCGACATCGTCACTCGCCGAGGGGCATTGGGTCAAGATACGCATCGACGGCACAGGTGTCTACGAGCTGCCGTTTGACCGGCTGCGCGAGATGGGCTTCGACGACCCCTCCAAGGTCGCCGTCTTCGGGCGTGGCCTGAAGCCGCTGCCTGACCAGTTCGTAGACCCGGAGTTTGGCACGGTCATCGATGCCGACCTCTATGCCGCCCCGCGAATGGTGCGCGGCGACAAGCTGTACTTCTTCGGCACAGGACACGGCTGGATTGACTTCCTCGAGGACACCGACGCTGACGAGCCTATGCCGCGTTTCGAGCGCCGCAACGAGCAGATGTACAGCAAATACGCATACTATCTGCTCACCGACTCGCAGACACCGCTCGACATGGAGGCCATGGCGTCAGTTCCTGACCCCGAGCCGGCTGAGGGAGAAGACGAGGACGAGGAGAGCGGCGAGGATACCCCCGCAGAGCCGCAGCGCATCGCCAGCGGCTACAGCTACATCCTCCACGACGTAGACCAGACCCAGGGCTTCTTCGGCTCAGGACGCATCTATTTCGGCGAGCGGTTCAGCAACGCCAACCGCACAATGTCTTGGGACATCGCACCCCAGAACTACCTTCCAGGCACACCCCTCGCGCTGACACTCGGCGTGTATGCCGATGACAACTCCAAGGGCGACTTCATGGACCTGACGCTCGGCGACCTGACGCGCACCAAGAAGTTCCCCGAGACCGACGTGAACATACTGAACAACCTCTTCCCCGATGCCTACGAGTGCAACCTGACCGGCACTTCAGGCACTCTCAAACTGAACATCACCGGCTCTGACGAGGTGGAGAAAGCCGCAATGGACTATTGGCTCGTGAGCTATGACTGCACGCTGCCGCAGGTGACACAGGGCATGGACTATGTCGTTGTGCCGCCCGTAGGCGAGCCGGCTCTCGTGCCGGTGGGCGAAGTAGGGGAGAACACCGTCATCTGGAACGTGGCTGACCCCGCCAAGCCTGTCGTGGTGACTACAGAGCAGAACGGCGGCGAAAACTGCGTGTCCCTATTGCGCCGCGAGGGCGACAACGTCCTGCGCATGGTCGCATTTGACGCCTCGCAACAGCAGATGCAGCCCGAACTCATCGGCGATGTAGCCAACACCAACCTGCACCAGCAGGCCTCGCACGGCACTGACCTGCTCATCATCACCGTACCCGCCATGCGCCAGGAGGCGGAACGCCTCGCATCGCTCCACCGCGCCGACGGACTGGACGTGATGGTAGCCAATGTCGCTGACATCTACAACGAGTACAATTCAGGCCAGCCGTCGATAATGGCTTACCGCTCGCTGGCGCGCCAACTCTACGACGCAGACCGCAGCCGCTTCCTAAACGTGCTGCTATTCGGCCCGCTCGTCGCGGAGACAAAGGGCGTGTCAACAGACAACAACCCAGACGACATCATCATAGCGTACCAGTCGCCGACAATCCCCGGCAAGGGCGACCCCCACAACGTCAACGATTTCATCGGCATGATGACAGACTGTATCACCTCGCGCCTCGAATATGTCGCCGTTGAGGTGGGCGTGGGCATCATACCCAGCCGCAGCGTAGAGCATGCACGCCTTGCCGTTGACAAGGTGGAACGATACATGGCGGAGCAGAACTACGACATGGTCTGCAACAAGCTCCTCGGCGTGGCTGGCGCGGGCGACTCGCAGATGCACACCACACAGGTCCTGAAACTCGGAGACAACATCAACAACCTCTTCGGCCGCTCCCTCATATTCACCCCATACGTCACCGACGCTTTCTCAAAGGAGGAACAGCTCGGCCGCTTCACTGGGCTGATTAACTCCGACTATGTGATGACATACTACCTCGGGCACGGCTCTGCCTCGCGGATGAACGGCGCGTACGACATGTTTGTGCGCGGCAACGAGTCTATGCTCGACAACAACATACTCACCTTCTTCTTCTTCGGCACTTGCGACATCTGCGAGCCTGACCGCGGAGGAGGGGGCATCGGCGACGGCTTCCTTTTCGACACCCCTGACGGCATGGTCGGCGGAGTTGTCTCCACCAGAACGGCCTACTCCAACCAGAACGAATCGTTCTGCAAGCTGTTCATGCAGTATCTCGGCAACGCAAAGGCCGGCCAGCCCGAGCTCACCTCCGCCAAGACCGTGGGACAGGCGTTTGCAGAGGCAAAGACACAGCTGCGCACACTCCACGAGAACACCTTCTCGCTCATGTGCGACCCCGCCCTGAAGCTCGCCATGCCCGTCCTCTCCGTACAGACTGACGAGACGCTCGGCATAACCCTCACCGTGGGGCAGAAGACCAAGGTCTCCGGCTACATCGCCTCACGCGGCGGCAACAGGATGGAGAACTTCAACGGGCGGCTGACGGCAAAGGTGCTTGCCCCCTCGGTGACGATGAAAAGCGAGAACCTCATATCGCACGACACCAAGCAGCTCGACATCGTGTATGCCGACAACGTCCTCGGCACATACTACTCCGACGTGCGTGACGGCCGCTTCGAGGTGACTGTCGAGGCTCCCGTGAGCCAGTACCTCCGCCAGGGCGTGAACGTCTCCTTCGCCCTCTCGGCATACGACCCGGCCACGCGCACCGCAGCTTCTGGCAAGCAGGTAGTGGCGATAGAAGTGCCGGAGACGGCTGACGACCCCGACACGACCGCACCGGCTGTTGACGAGCTGTACTACGACCCCATAGACCAGACCTTACACTTCACTGTAAGCGATGACCGCACCCTCAACACCAACACCATTGCCCTCGGCACCGGTCTTGAAGTGTATGTGGACGGCCGCCGCCGTGACGGCCTGCAGACAATGGTCGATGTCATCCCCGGCTCTCCGGTGACTGCAACGGCGGTGATACCCTGCGAAGCCCTCGGCCGTGGCGACCACTCCGTGTCGGTACGCATCTCCGATTTCGCCGGCAACACCGCTTCGCGCACAGAGGCGTTCACTGTCGGCGACACCGCGCCCTCCTGCACCCTCACAGCCGACGCTTACGGCACTCGCTCCGGCATGACGTTCTCCGTTGACGGCATCGCCGGCTCTGCCAAGGGGCGGCTCATGATAGCCGGCACCGACGGCACGGTGCGCCTCACAGTGCCCTTCGAGGGCAACGAGGTCTATGCCGATATGCTCGGAGAGGACGGCGTGCGCCTCCCCGAAGGCGTTTACCGCGCTTGGGTGATATACGACGCTCCCGGATATGAACACTCCGACGCGCTCCACTTCGCCGTACTCGATCCTGGTGCAGTGCAATAATAACCGCTGTTTTCAGTTATTATAGGTGTAGCGTATGGACAATTGCACCCACGGCGCAGCCGCTCCGACGCGCACCATAACCCACAGAAAATGAACATCAACAGAATACTCGCCCCGCGCACTGCGGCATCGGCTCTGATGCTGGGGACTTGCGCCCTCGCTTTTGCCGACAACACCAACGACATCAAGGACAACGAGTTCAACCCCGTCAACACCGGTGTCACCACCCTCGACATCACCCCCGATGCGCGAGGCAGCGCACTCGGCAACCTCGGCGCTGCCACCGACCCGGACATCAACTCGCAGTTCTGGAACCCCTCGAAGTATGCCTTCGCATACTCCTCTGGCGGCGTGGGGCTGTCGTACACCCCATGGCTGCGCAAGATTGTCAATGACATCTTCCTCGCTGACGTGTCGGGATACTGGAAACTCGGCAGCGGCGACAACCAGGCCCTCTCCGCCTCGTTCCGCTACTTCTCTCTCGGTGAGGTCTCGCTCAACCACGACTCGAGCCAGGACACTGACATACAGACCATCAACCCATACGAGCTTGCCTTCGACATCGGCTACTCGCGCAAGCTGTCCGAGAAATTCTCGATGGGTGTCGTGCTGCGGTACATCCTCTCCGATCTGGCGTATGACGACAGCTTTTCGGGTGAGTCCAACACCGCCGCCTCCGCTTTCGCAGCCGACATCTCCGGTTATTTCGTCACCTATCCCATGGTAGGCCGCAACGAGTGCCAGTTCGCATGGGGCTTCAACATATCGAACATCGGTACGAAAGTCAGCTACGACCACGGCGAGAATTATGCGTTCCTCCCCACCAACCTGCGTCTCGGCGCTTCGTTCATGTTACCCCTTGCCGACTACCACACGCTCGCCTTCGGCCTCGACCTCAACAAGCTGCTCGTGCCTACGCGCCCGCGTCAGAACGACTACGACATGGACACAGCCGAGGGACAGGAGGAATACCAGAACGCACTCGACGACTGGCAGAACATGTCGCCCTTCACCGGCATATTCAAGAGCTTCAGCGACGCCCCCGGCGGCATGAAGGAGGAGTTTCAGGAGATCAAATGGTCTGTCGGCGCGGAGTATGCCTACAACCAGCAGTTCTTCGCTCGCCTCGGCTACAACTACGAGCACCCCAACAAGGGCGGCCGCAGCTACTTCGGCTTCGGCGCGGGCTTTTCGCTCAACGTCGTCCGCCTCGATGCCTCCTATATGCTCGCCACGGCACAGAGCTCCCCGCTCGACCAGACACTCCGCTTCACCCTCTCGTTTGACATGGACGGCCTGCAAGACCTGCTCGGCAAACGCCGCCGTTGACACACGCCATGGATATACGCACAGGTCTCGGATATGACGTGCACCGCCTCGTGGAGGGGCGCGAGTTGTGGCTCTGCGGCATACGCATTGACCACACGCTCGGGCTGTTGGGTCACAGCGACGCCGACGTGGCTATACATGCCCTCTGCGACGCGCTGCTCGGTGCAGCCGCCCTCGGCGACATCGGCCGCCATTTCCCTGACAACGACGACGCATACAAGGGCATCGACAGCAAGCTCCTCCTCGCCGACGTGTGCAAGTTGCTGCACCGCAAGGGGTGGGCGATTTCCAACGCCGATGTCACCATAGTGGCGCAAGCCCCCAAGCTCGCTCCTCACATCGAGGACATGCGTGCCGCCTTGGCGCAGTGCATGGCTGTCACCGTTGACCGTGTCTCCGTCAAGGCCACCACCACAGAGCGGCTCGGCTTCGAGGGACGCAAGGAGGGCATCTCCGCACTCGCAACAGCACTCATCATTCGCCAGTAACAGAAGAGTAACACAAGGAGTATAACCGCAGTATGTCACAGCTCAACGACCGCCAGCTGCAAGCCGTCACCACCACCGAGGGGCGAGTGCGCATTGTCGCCGGTGCAGGTTCGGGCAAGACCACCGTGCTGGCTCACCGCTATGCGTTCATCGTCAACGAGATCGGCATCGCACCGGGCAACATACTCTGCATGACGTTTACCAACAAAGCCGCCTCCGAGATGCGCCGCCGCATCAGCCGGATGGTGGAGCGCGGTGTGGTCAACGACTTCATCTGCACCATACACGGCTTCTGCGCCAAGTTCCTCCGCAGCGAGATATACCGCATCGGCTACCCCAAGAACTTCACAATCCTCGATCCTGAGGACGCACGCCAGCTCGCCCGTCAGGTCATGCAGGAATACGGCATCGACCGCCGCAAGACAACCGCTGAACGCTTCCTCGGCGACATCGGCAAGATGAAAGGCGCGGATGCCGAAGGCTACATTCTCAAGAACCTGCTGCCAGACTGCAACCCCGACGCGCAAGACCCCTTTGTCCGCTTCCTCCGCTTGCAGCTCAAGCAGTACGCCCTCGACTACGACGACCTGCAGTACTTCACCATATACATACTGCGTAACTTCCCAGAAGCACGCAAGAAATGGACCGAGCGACTGAACTATATCATGGTCGATGAGGCGCAAGACTGCAGCTCCGACGACTGGCAGCTGATATACCTCCTCTCTTCGTTCCACAACAACCTATTCGTCGTCGGCGACCCCGACCAGGCCATCTACGAATGGCGCGGAGCGTCGCCACGCATGTTCGTGGACTTCAAGGCAGACCATACTGTCATACTCGACCGCAACTACCGCTCTACGCCGCAGATACTCGCCGTCGCCAACGCCATAATCGCCCACAACAAAGACCGCATACCCAAGGACCTCTGGTCAGACCTCCCTGCCGGCGACCTCCCCGAGCATTTCCACCTCCCCTCACGCGCCGACGAGGTCAAGGCAATAGCCGAATATATACAGGCTTCCGTGGAGAAAGGCGCAGCTTACGGCGATTTCGCGATACTCTACCGCTCCTCGTTCATATCCGCAGAAATCGAAAGGGCATTGGTGCGCCTCAAGATACCGTACACCGTGTGGGGCGGCGTGAAATTCCTCGAGCGGCGCGAGATAAAGGACATACTCAGCTACTTGCGGCTTGTAGACAACGGCGACGACATGGCGTTTGAGCGCATCGTCAACACTCCCTCCCGCAAGTTCGGGAAGGTATCGCTCGACAAGCTGCGCCAGCTCGCCCAGAGCGAAGGCTCGTCCCTCTACCTGACGCTCAAGAACCACAGCAGCGAGAAGCCCTTCAACTCCGCGCACCTGCGCCGCTTCATCGCCCTGGTCGAAGAAGCACGCCTGCGCCGCGAGGTAAGCCCCGTCTCCGAAATCGCCGACTTCATACTCACCCGCAGCGGATACACCGACATGCTCCGCAACGACGAGGAGGAAGAACGCCTTGAAAACCTCTCCGAACTGATGCGCCAGATGAGCGACTACGAGACGACACACGAGTCCGAGGAAGTGCCCTCGCTCACCATGTACCTCCAGGACATAGCCCTTTACACCCACGAGCCAGACGACCGCGACACCAGCGACGCAGTACGCATGATGACCATACACCAGGCCAAGGGACTCGAATTTCCCAGGGTCATCATCATCGGGCTTACCGAAGGCACATTCCCCTCCCACCGCACCATACGCGAGCGCAGGCAGCAAGGCGAGGAAGAAGAACGGCGGCTCATGTACGTGGCAGTGACACGCGCCATGCAGCAGCTGCGCATGTACGAGTCAGAAGGCTTCCTCAACGACAGCGGCGCGCTCAAATTCCCCTCACGCTTCCTCTATGAGATGCCCGAAGAAACCGTCACGCGCCACGGCACGACACGCGACACCCTCTACAGCGGCACGCAAGCCGCCGTAGCGACGCTCAACGCCGATGTCTACGGCACGACAGCCGCCCGCTTCGCCGTCGGCGACACAGTCCGTCACCGCATCTTCGGGCAAGGCACAGTCGAGGCATACGACAAAGACGCCGACAGCTACACCGTCCGCTTCGCCGACTGCACCCGCACGCTCCTCCCCCGCGTCCTCTCCAAACCCTAAACCGGCAGAGTTTGTACTGGCGGTGTCAGCAGCGCGATGCGTTCAGCTTGGTGACGATGACCTTGAACCGCTCGACGGCTCGCAGCGAATGATTCTGGCAGGGACGCATGAGAAGCGCGTCACCCTCGCTCATGCGCATTGACGCGCCCTCGAGCGTGAACTCGACCGTGCCTTCCACCACCTGCACCAGCACATCCGCGTCGGCGTGATGCGTCGGTATTTCCAGTCCCTTGTCAACGGCCATGATAAGTATGGTGCCGCATTTGTTCTCTGCGATGATTTCCTTGGCAATAGCGCCGTTGGCGTAAGCCACTTTGTCTTTGAGAGTAAACATATCGTGAATGAATTGATTTACAGAAACAACGCCCCCTCCAGCCCGAAGGTTCAACCGACCATAACCGCAACTGTGGTTTCCGTAACGGCGGTTGCGGTTGTCTCGGCATCAAGCGCGAGTGAAAAACAGCGCACCGCATTATGCGATGCCGCCGATTTTGTGATTATGCAATCTTTTGCCGTTGCAAGGGTTTATACTGCGACTTTGACGGTCTTGCCGCAGATGCGGACAACGTATATGCCGCGAGGCATATTGGGTATATTAGCTGCTGCGCCGCCGTAGACAGCCTTGCCGGTCATGTCATACACCTCTACAGAACAGCCGTCCTCAACGCCGTCTATGACGATACAACCGTTGACCACCCGGACAGTCATATCCTCGCTGGCCGACTCCTCAACCCCAGCATCCATCTCATCGATCTTGCGGAAGTTCTTCCACCCCTCCGCCTCTTCATATTTCTCCTTACAACCTGCTGGTACATAAAGTACTGCACTTTCGTAAGTATTTTGGCCAAATGTGAAGAAGTAGTAATCGTTGCCATATTTTGGTTTTGCTGGAATTGCAGACTGGCAATAAACTTCTTGTAATAACGGACTGTCCTTAAAATAACAGTCGATTTTTTCAACAGTGTTGCCAAAACTGATTGTTTTTAATTCAGTGCATTCATTGAATACACCAGCTGGTATAAAAGTGATGTTATTCCCTATATTCACTGAAATGAGAGAGTTACAACCATAAAATAGACCTTCTCCAATTTCAATCACGGAGTTGGGAATATCTATTGTAACTCGTTGGATGAATT
>DHKE01000022.1:0-28649 GCA_002404675.1 Porphyromonadaceae bacterium UBA4702
ATATTCCCGCCGCACCGCTCGCGGCACATCAACGTGGGAGACATGGTAGTCAACGCGCAGCGGATGTCGAGCCGGCAGTACGCGCCCGCAACCGCTCCGCTCGACACGATGTGTGACCGCTACTACATCATCACACCGCGCAGCCTCGCCGATTCGTTCCGCGACCTCGCGGCATGGAAACGCCAGAAGGGCTACGACGTGGTGATAAAGCCGATAGAGGAAGTGTATGAGGAGTACCCCTACGGTGAGGGGCAGACGCACAACTGCCAGTTCACCGGCGGCGGCACTCACAGCGTCGAGGTTGTTGACGAGGCAGCAAGCCTGCGGACGTACCTTCAGGACGAGTTCAGCAAGCACGGCTCGTTCTTCTGCCTTCTCGCCGGAGATTACCATACCAATATGCCAATCCGCAAAGCGGCATGGTCTGACAGCAAAAAATCGTATGATATGTATACGGATGTCACGTTGAATGACAATGGTGATTATGCCACCCCGACAGATTGCTATTTCATAGATCTTACTACTAATTGGGAGTTGGAAATACGGAAAAATATGAGCATTTACACGTTGTATTATTCCAATTATCTGAACGTAAGACTCCCATTTAACTTGTCAATTCCAGTAGGGCGTCTATTGTGTTCAACTCCAGAAGAAGTTGACAGGTACACCAGAAAATTAATGCTGTATGAGGCCAATCCAGGCTATGGAAAAAATGATTATTTGGGCAAAGCATTGTTTTTTGAGAGCTGCAACACAGATTATGAGGACGGCGAAGAACGCCATAGCCGATGCCTAATTGGCAATTCTGATTACGTCAGGGAGTCTGCTTCTGAGTGTTTTGACATAGTCCTTATCGAAGATCTAACACATAGTACCAAGTATAATGACACAATGTCTCCTACATCATTGAAACCAGAGAATGGCCCTACAGGAACATTTGTCGTTCAATGGATAGGCAAAACTGGTTTCAGCAGCTGGCATGGACATGGATCTCCGTACGGCGTTATCTGTAGCGACTATGCCCACGTTATGTACACCGATGATTCGCATGCTGGTCAATATCCATACAACTATCCCGAAAAATATAAAAACACGCCAGGAAGCGGATTGACAAACTTGATGAATAAGGATTATCCGTCGGTTGTATATTCTGTTTCGTGTGACAATGCTCCATTTGACAAACTCATCTGGGTAAACAATGGAATCACAATGCCTCTTTCTGAGATGAATCTCGGAGCAACATTCACCACTGCTGGAGACTTCGGAGGTCCGGCTGCCATAATGAATACGCGAGTCGGGTATATAATACCCGCAGCAGCATTGGAGTTGAATTTTATGGATGCAATAAAGAGTAATCCTATTATTGGCATTGCTCACTGCACAACAAAGCAAGGCTACAATAACAGCATATTGCATGATCAATGCACCTCAAGCCTCATCGGCGAACCGGAATTCGAGATGTGGCTTGGCAAACCGAAGACACTTGACATAAACATCCAGGAAGACAATGGAGGGTTTTATCTGTCTGGAACTGACCTCGATTCTGTCAGGCTCGTGCTGTCAAACTCCGACCGGGCGTACCGCAATTATTCTGTCGGCAACGTCAATGCAGGTGCGTACCTAAGCGGGCTGGTTGGCGGCGAATATTGCGTGTCAGTATGGAGAACAGGGTATCTGCCCATAGTCCGGCTGCTTGCACAAAACGGCACGCTTACTGACGGCGAACACCGTTATTCCGTCCGTGATGCAGTACTCGGCTATTCATCTGCTTCTGCTTCAGCCGATGCTGGCTACACAGTGTCTGGAAACGGTTCATTGTATGTCCGTGCCGTTGACGGCGTTCAGTTGAACAAAGGGTTCGAGATAGACCGTGGCGGCACAGTGACGATAAAGTGCGGCAGGACAGCATACCTGAACGGCGGCAGGGTCAAAGCCGGCGGCAAGCTGCGCGTCGAGGCTCACGACGTTCAGTTCGGCCCGGGATTCGTAGTTGAACCCGGTGGAACGATAGACATCCAAATCAAGAAATAACAAACAAAGGCGTATCAATTTATATTCAGGTAGAAAGGACTTTAACCCTCCTCCACCTGAATAAAAAAACATTAATCACGCCATTCAAAACTGGAAATAATGAAGACAATTAAAATAGCATTGGCATTGTTTGTGGCATTGTTATGCTCTATGGTCGCCGCTTCGGCAGCAGAACCACTTGTGCAAGAAGGCAAGGTGTGGTGCGGACTGGTTGATTTTGCGGGAACTGGACTTGATCGCCGCAATATGTGGCTGCCCGAGATGTATTTCGAGGGCAAGTGCGAACGCAACGGCAAGGAATACTCCGTATTGCGGACATCTCCAGATGACGTATTGGCTCTGATGCGTCAGGACGGAGGCAAGGTGTATCTTCTTCTTGACGACCATATCCTTGAGCGGTATCAGGTGGACTGCAAATCATCATCTGACCCAGAGGAACTCAAAAACACCGAAGTGCTTGTCTATGACTTTGATTTGACGGAAGGTGACTGGTACAGAGGTGCTTATTATATGTGGATGAACAACTGCATTTGGATTAACATCATGCCGTTGAAAGTCCTCGGTGTAGATGAAATATCTGTCAACGGTCAAAACCTGCGCAGAATTAATGTCAGGTCAATCGGCAATATTGTTGAAGGATACGGCGCGGAAATGGCAGAGGGTCTGATTCCTCAAGTAGTAGATTGCACTGCTGGAATGCATGATTATTGCGACCCTGAATTGAGGATGCACCACATCATAGACCAGGCGACGCGAGAGGAGATATTCACATACGAGGACTTCAGCAAGCCTTCTGTCGGTGTTGAGGAAATTCCTGCGGAACAGCCTTCGGACGGCGTACAGGCGAAGCCCAAGGACAACAAGATGTATGACCTGAACGGCAGGGAGATCCGCAACCCTCTGCCGGGGACTGTCTACATCCTCAACGGCGAGAAGCACGTCGCCAAGTAACCAGCATCGACATTCTGGCCCTATAGCATATCGGGGGTGCGCCATGAAAAGCGCACCCCCGATTGTATTCTGGCGTGCCGTGTCCCTGAGATGGCGTGTCATTCGGCACGCCATCGCTTTATTATGCGGTTGTTGGGGTCAGGGGTTGTAGAGGTCTTTGTTGTAGAAATCGAGGATTTCGTAGGTGGCTTTCATCGCCATCTGCGCCTTGCTGTCTGGGTTGATGTTTATGGCAGCGAGGTAGTCGTTGATGGCGTTGGCTCGTTGTCCGAGGCTCCAGTACTTCATGCCGCGCAGGGTGAGGGCTTCATCGTCCTCGGGGTGCAGCGTGAGGTATTCAGTGATGATGACCACGGCTCTGTCAGGCTCGATGCCTCGTACCGACATCCTGAGTTCTTCGATGTCATTCATGATGTCAGAGTGTCTGTACCGTTGCTGTGAACTTGTCGATGGCAAAGTATGCCGGGGTGTTCATGCCGTAAGCTCCGCTGTCTGACGAGTCCATTGTGAAGTATATCAGAAGCACGTCGCCGAGGCCTGTGAGGTCGAAGTATTGCCAGTCGGACACGATGCCTTTGCCGTCCTGCTCGCGGAAGTCGGCGAGGTAGAAGTCTGCCGTTGTCTCAGAGCCGTCAGCACGCACGCCGTGTGCTGTGAGCTTGAACCAGTCGCCGTCGCCGAATTTCTTGGCGTATGCGTCGCCCTTGCTCATGGAGTAGTAAGCGTAGCAGTTGTTGGTGACATACATTCCGATGGGGCTGAAGACCATGGGGGTGTCGCCTCCGCCGTCGTATGTGATGTAGCAGGTGCGGTCATCGTAGTCGATGTCGCCCATTTCGTCGTAGCTGCTCCAGTATGCCACCATGTATGGAGTGCCGACGCCGTCCTTGCCGCCTTTGGGCATCACGGTGAACTGGTATTCGTACATCGGGTTGTGAAACTCGTTGTCTGTCTGCTTGGCGGCAACGAAGCCGGAGGACATGCCTGAACCGCCGCCGTAGTCTGTGTAGTCGTGCGAGAACTCGAAGCCTTGGAACTCGAGGTCGTCGTCCGCGTTCCAGCCGGCCCATACGCCGGCCTCGTTGTAGCTTAAAGTCGAGAGGTCGGTGATTACGGTGCGGCTGTTGTTGTCGTCGTCTGAACACGAGGTCAGGGCAAGGGGCGCGAGTATGATTGCGCCGGCGATGTATTTGCTGAACTTGTTCATGATAGATGTGTTTATGAGATTATTGTTTGCTTCATTTGAGTACCCAGCTGGCATCGACCGATTCGCCCATGAACAGGGAGGCGAGCGGGTTGAATTTCTCGGGGTTTTCGGAGGAGAGGTATTCAGTCGTGCCGCCTTTGGTGAGGGTGCGCTCCATTTCGGGGTGGCGGCGCAGGTAGTCGGCAAGGCTGTCTGCCACGAGTTCGCCCTGCGCTACGACAGATATGCCGGAGGGGAGGTATTTGCGTATCTTGGGGAGTATCAGGGGGTAGTGCGTGCAGCCGAGCACGATGGTGTCGATTTCGGGGTCGGCGGCTGTCACCTGGCCGAGGTATTTGCGGACGAACCAGTCTGCACCGTCGCCGTCGGCTTCGTTGTTCTCGATGAGCGGCACCCACATGGGGCAGGCAAGTTCAGTGACGTGTATGTCGGGGAACAGTTTTGCGGTCTCGATGCGGTATGAATGGCTGTTGACGGTGCCGGGAGTGCCGAGCACGCCGATGTGGCGTGTGCGCGTGATGCCGCCGAGGCACTCGACGGTGGGGCGTATCACGCCGAGGACGCGCCGTGTCGGGTCGATGCCCGCCAGGTCATTCTGCTGAATGGAGCGGAGGGCTTTGGCGGAGGCGGTGTTGCACGCGAGTATGACGAGGCGGCAGCCGAGGCCGAACAGGTGACGCACGGCTTGCAGCGTATAGTCGTAGACGACGTCAAACGAGCGAGAGCCATACGGGGCGCGTGCGTTGTCGCCCAGGTAAATGTAGTCATACTGCGGCAGCGCGCGGCGTATCTTGGCGAGTATGGTCAGACCGCCGTAACCGGAGTCGAAGACCCCGATTTTGCCGGTTGCCGGTAGTGTGTTAGTACCCATCGCGTTTGGAATTGTTTTTGTCGCAGGGCGGACACGACACGCCGTGTCCCTACAATGTCACCCGGTTGAGGGTAAATATTGAGGGCGCATCAAAGCTATGATACGCCCTCTTTCCGTTTGCTTGTTGTGTCTGTTGTTCGGGCGGCTTACTTCATGCCGAGCTTTGCCTTGACGTCAGCGGTGATGTCAACGGCGGGAGCTGCGTGGTAGAAGATGATCTGCGAGTCGAGGTTCTGTATTATTGTGTATCCGCCTTCTTTGCCGACAGACTCAATGGCCTGCTGTATCTTTGCGAGAATCGGCTGCATCAGTTCTGCCTGCAGTTTCTGCATGTCCTGTCCTGCACTCTGCTCGAACTGCTGGATCTTTGTCTGATAGTCCGCCAGTTCCTTGGCTTTGCGCTCCTTGATAGCGGGGAGGTCGTCCTGTGATTTCTGATACTCCTCGTACATGCGCTGCATCTCCTCGCCGAGCTTGTTGTATTCGGCTTCGTATTTCTTCTGTGTTTCGTTCAGCTTTGTCTGGGCCGCCTGAGTGTCGGGGTGGCTCGACATAATGGCAGTCACGTCAACAAGTCCGATTTTCACTGTCTGTGCTGAGGCGAAGAGGGGAAGTGCTATCGCCACTGCGATTAAAAGTCTTTTGATCATTACTATTTCGTGTTTGATGTTATTCGTGTTTGGAATGCCGCAGGGGCAAACCCGAGTGCAAATATAAGAAATTTACTTGGAATAGCCCAATTTGGCGAGGACATCGTTGCTTACGTCAATGCGGGGCGAGGCGAAAACGATGCTTTGCGAGGAGGCGCGGTCGAAGATTGCCTGGTAGCCTTTCTCCTCGGCGACGGCCTTGACGGCGTTGTATACGTCTTCCTGGATAGGCTTCATGAGCGACTGGCGTTTCTTGTAGAGCTCGCCCTCCGGGCCGAAGTACTTGTTGCGGAGCTGCGAGGTCTCGTTCTCCTTGTCCACGATTTCCTTCTCGCGGGCTTTCTGCTGCTCTTCGGAGAGGAACACGCGGTCAGACTCATAGTTCTTGTACATGGTCTCCGCCTCTTTGGCGAGTTCGGTGACTTCCTTTTCCCAACGCTGTGACACCTGGTTGAGCTGCTGGTTTGCCATTTCGTAGGCAGGGACGTTGCGCAGTATGTATTCCATGTCTATGAGTGCGAATTTCTGTGCGTTGGCACTGATGACTGCCGTAACGGCGATAATCAGGGTTAGAAATGCTTTTTTCATATTGTCGGTTTTGTTGGTTGCATAATTTCCGTTGGGCACGCATTTCTGCGGCCGTTGTTAAGTGTATGACACCCGGCACGCGCCGCTGGTTTAATTGCGGCGAGCGTGAGCGTCAGAACTCCTGTCCGAGGACGAAGTGGAACTGGCTTCCGCCGCGCCGTCCCCACACCTTGTCGAAACCGTAGGCCCAGTCTACGCCGAGGAATCCGATTACGCTGAGGAACACGCGGACACCGGCGCCGGCACTGCGCTTCAGGTTGAAGGGAGAGAAGTCCCTGACCGATGTCCAGGCGTTGCCGGCTTCGGCAAACACGAGGCCGTAGATGGTGGTGGCGGGCTGGAGGATGAAGGGGAAGTGCAGCTCCATTGTCGCCTTGCCGTAAGCGTAGCCCTCATAGTAGTTGGGGGTGAACTGTCCGTTCTCGTAGCCGCGCATTGAGACTGTCTCTGTGGCGTATGTGTAGCCGCCGGTCATGCCGTCGCCGCCGAAGTAGAATGTCTCGAAAGGCGTTTTCAGGTATCGGTTGTACGAGCCGAGCAGGCCGAAGTCGGCGCGGGTCATCAGCACGAGCGTCCACTGCCCGTCGGGGTCAGTAAGCGGAGTGTATGTCTTGCTCTTGAACTTGAGTTTCCAGTATTCTATCCAGCGGTACAGCTCTTTCTTGGCCTCCTCGGACTTGAGGGTGTTGGCTTCGTATGAGAGCTGTTTCCAGTTCTTTTTGCCGAACAGCGATGCCGGGGGAGTTGCGGTGAACTCGAGCGAGAACGTCGAGCCGCGGCGTGTGTAGTACGGGTTGTCGATGCTGGTGCGCGACAGGCTGAGTGTCAGGCCGAGCGAGTTGGACGTGCCGTTCTGCATATACGAGAGGTATTCCCAGTTCTTGAGGTAGTACCAGCGGTAGTTGAGGCTTGCCATGAACTGGAAGTAGTCGTCCGGCCAGGTGAGGCGCGAGCCGTAGCCCACGGACACGCCGGCGAGCTGTATCACCTTGTTAGGGTCGTACGAGTTCTGGTAGTTGTATGCGTTGTAGTTTGTGCCGTAAGAGCCTTGCGTCCAGAGGGAGTTGAGGTAGGCGTCGTTCCAGTTGTCGTTGTAGAAGCTCTGGTTTACGCCCGTGGAGCGGGAGTAGTCGAGCGACACGGAGAGTGAGTTGGGGCGTTTGCCGCCGAACCACGGGTCGAAGAACGAGATGTTGTAGCTCTGGTAGAACTTGGCGTTGGTCTGCACCGAAACGGAGAAAGTCTGACCGTCGCCACGCGGTATAATGCCCTTGTATTTCGAGGGGTAGAACAGGTTCTTCATCGAGAAGTTGGTGAAGCTCAACGCGAGCTGTCCGGTAATGCCGGTCTGTCCCCAGCCGAATGAGAACTGTATCTTGTCGTTGGCCTTCTGTTCGAGGTTGAAGACTATGTCCACTGTGCCGTCGCTCTCGTTAGGCTCGGGCTTGATGTCGAGTGTCTCGGGGTTGAAGTGTCCTGAAGCGGCGATTTCGCGAGCGGAACGCATCAGGTCGTTCTTGGAGAAGAGATCGCCGGGACGCACACGCAGGTCGCGGCGTATCACTTTCTCGTAGAGGGCGTCGTTGCCGTTGATTACCACGCGGTTGACGCGGGCTTGCGGACCTTCGATTATGCGCATCTGCAGCGCGATGCTGTCGCCCTTGATGTTCTCCTCGATAGGCACGAGCTGGAAGAAGAGGTATCCGTTGTCGAGGTACAGGCTCGAGACAGCGTCTTCGTCGTCCTGTGTGCGCTTGTTGAGGCGTTTCTGGTTGTACACGTCGCCAGGGTAGATGTCGAGCACCTGCTGGAGCATGTCTGTAGAGTAGATGGTGTTGCCTACCCAAGAGATGTCGCTGATGTAGTACTTCTTGCCCTCGTCCACCTTGATGTACACGTCCACGCGGTCGTCGTTGTACTTGACCACGCTGTCGCTCACGATTTTGGCGTCGCGGTATCCCAGTTCGTTGTATTTCTGTATGATGCGGTTCTTGTCGTCGGCATAGTCAGATTCAACAAACTTCTTTTGTTTGAATATGTTGAGGATGTTGCCGTTTTCGTTGGTCTTTTTCATGGTGCGTTTGATCTTGTTGTCAGACAGCACCTTGTTGCCCTCGATGTAAATCTTGTGCACCTTGACCTTGGTGTTGCGGTTTACGTCCACATTGACGATGACTTGGTTCTCCTTGCTGATGTCGGGATGCTGTGTCACCTTGATTTCCACATTCTTGAAGCCCTTTGCCGTGTAGTAGTTCTCGACTATCTGCTTTGCGCGCGCGAGGATGTTGGGGGTGATCTGCTGTCCCGGTATCATTGCGAGCCGCTCGTTGAGGTCTTTTTTCTCGCCGCCTTTCACGCCGGAGAATATGATTTCCGACATTCGCGGCTGCTGTCGCAGGACGATTTCGAGCCATGCCTTGTCGCCGGCAGTCTTGACCACGTTTATCTGCACCTTGGAGTACAGGTTCTGCCGCCAGAAACGCTTTGTCGCATCGGTGATTGCAGAGCCTGGTATCTCGACGCGCTGCCCGACGGACAGGCCGGAATAGCCGATTATGACATAGTCATCGACGTTAGAAATGCCGGAGACTTTGATGTCCGCTATTTCGTAAGTGCGCGGTATCGGCGAATAGACCACAGTAGGGTTGTATATCGTGTCTGCCGGAGTCTCCGGTGTAATGTCCAATGCCTTGGCCGGGGAGTAGGCGATGGCTATTATGGACAACAAGAGACAATATATATGGATGTGTCTTTTCATATATCGTGGTTGGAGATAATCGTGTCAGATTGGTTGTTGACCTGTTCGCTCGTCTTGCCGAAGCGACGCTCGCGGCTCACGTACTGGAGGAGAGCGTCTGCAAACTCCTTCTCGCGGAAATCGGGCCAAAGCGTGTCGGTGAACACGAGTTCGGCGTATGAAATCTGCCACAGGAGGAAGTTGCTGACGCGGGTTTCGCCGCCGGTGCGTATGAGCAGGTCGGGGTCAGGCGCGGGCCAGGTGGCGAGGCGGCGTGTTATGTCGTCGCTGGTGATGTCGCCGGGGGAGAGAGAGCCGTCGGCGACGCTGCGGGCTATCTCGCGCGCGGCGCGTGTCAGCTCCCACCTTGCGGAGTAGTTCAGGCACAGCATCAGGTTCAGCCCGGTGCATTGCGCCAGCTTGTCGCGGGATGCGGTCAGGCGACAGCGTGCGCCATCTGGGAGGCCGTCGATATCGCCTACGAGGTGTAGCCGCACGTTGTTGCGCATCAGTTCGGGGGTTTCGTTTTCGATGGCGTACCCTATCAGGTGCATCAGGGTGTCAACCTCGTCCTGCGGACGCGACCAGTTTTCAGTTGAGAATGCGTATAGCGAGAGGTAGGAGATGCCTAAGTCGGAGGCGAAGCGTGTGATGTCACGCACACTGTCCACACCCTTGTAGTGGCCGGCCGAGCGGGGCAGTCCCTGCCGCTTGGCCCAGCGTCCGTTGCCGTCCATGATGATAGCGACGTGCCGAGGCACGCGCTCCTTGTCAATCCTTGCCGTCAGGGCTGTCACGTCGTCGCTTCTCATCGTTCCTTGTAGTTGCATACGGCACACCGCTTGCTGAACTCGTAGCTTATCGTGAAGGTGAGCGTGGAGTACCAGTCGGTGTTTTTCGCGAAAGAGCTTTTTATCTGATACGGGTCGGAGAGGCTGTCGCCGTCGAGCTTGTCGGAGAACACCTTTTTCATCAGGAATTCCATGCCGAGGTTGAGCCGCTTGTTTACCTTGAATTTTATGCCTATGCCCAGCGGAATGTTCACGCCGAAGTGCGCTTTGCCGTCCGTAGACCACAGTGTGAAGCCGAGGCCGGCGGCGATGTAGGGGGTCCAGCGCTTCAGCTTGCGGTATTTCTCTCCGATGCCGTAGGGGAAGAAGTTGAACTCCGCCTGCTCTCCGATTTCATAGAAATTGGTGGTGAACTTGAATGTCTCCCCGCCGGGGAAAACGTTTGTCATCTGTTCGGAGTTGCCTTTCAGCCCGCCGGCGTAGAAGTTGGTCTTGAACGCCCAGCGCGGGTTTGCGATGTAGCGCAGCAGCACCTCGATGTCCCAAGAGGGGTTCTTGTATAGGTTCGCCGTGTTCGCGTCGCCGAGGTATCCGGTCATGCCTATGCCGCCGCCGATGTCGAAGCGGTAGTCCTCCTGTGCTTCCGCCGGCAAAGCTGACAGCAGGATTGCGAGTGCCGCAACCCAAGCCGTCAAGTGGGTGTGTATGCCGTGGAAACGCTTGGTTTTCATATCAACGGAGTGAATGTCAGTTTGTTGAGAACGCCTCGCCATACAGCGTTGTTGAATGCTCCGTCAGCGTTGATGCCGCCGAACAGGTAGATGTATGGGCATTGCCATGAAATGTTGTCGCCGTCGGTCTCATGCTTGATGTACCATGGGGCAACGCGGCGCGAGGGCTTTTTGGTCCATGCGTCTGATATTGCGGCGTTCTTGTCCATGGTCAGCACCATCGGGTCGCATTGTGTCAGCGAGGGCATGTATTCAGGCAGCTGCATATAGTCCACGGCCTGTTGCCAGTTCACGCCGTTGTCGTAGCTGAGGTATACGGTGCGGTTCAGCGAGCCGTCTGGGAGCGAGCCGCCCATAAGCAGCCACACCTGGAACTCTGTCTGTATCCAAGAGACTTTTGAGGTGCGGTAGATGTAGTACGGTATCAGTGCGCCGCCAGTGATTCTGCCCACCGGGTGTTCCGATATTTTCGCCCAAGAGCCGCCGTCAAAAGCCCATACGCCGTCTGTCGTCTGTCCGTCGGCGTCATATCCGCCTACCATGAGGCATATCGGCTCTACGCTCCACTTGTTGGAGAAAATGCCGGTGTTGGAGTATCCCTTCACGGGGAAGCCGCTTTCGAGCGGCTTGGCGGTGAAGTTTGCCGGGTAGTATGCGTGGCGCAGCGTGCCGTTGTCCGAGTCTATGCCGAGGAGTGTGGACTGGTAGCCGCCGATGATGTTTATCCACCGCTTGCCGGTGTCAGCCCAAATGGCAGCATCTTCTGACGAGTATAGCCTGCCGTCGGTGTCGAGGATGTAGAAGGCATCGTCGGTGACGGAGAATGTGCGTATGTCGAATGTCCCGTTTTCAGCTACAGTGCGTATCCGCCAGTTGTCCGGCGCGGGGGCGGCAGCGGAGGCTATCGAGAGCGAGCCGTCCTGCTCGCGCACGAGGCAGTATGCCGTGTTGTCGCGTGACACGCTCTTCTGCGCAGTCGGGTTGCCGGAGCGCGAGGGTATCGGGGAGACAGCCACCTTGTCCCACATCAGCGAGTCTGACACGAGCTTGTGTACATTGACTTTCAGCCGGTATGTGCGAGTGGTGACACCGTCCTGCGCGGTCAGCTTGATTGAAACCTTGCCAGTGAAGTCGATAGAGTCGGAGGGGTTCTTGTAGTAGTCCACTTCCCCTTCTCGCTTCTCGCCGCCTTCCATGGTGATGACGGCCGCCTGTGTGGACGAGGGGTAGGAGATGACTGGTATCAGGTCAGTCACCTTGGTGCCTGCGGGCAGAGAGTCGGCGTTGAAAACCACGCCGTTCTTGAGGTCAATGGAGAAAAAAACGGAGTCGAGGTTGGTAAGGACTTTGCTGTCAGCCTTCAGCTTGAAGTTGGTAATGGCTACGGCAGAGTCTGCGCCATATTCCTCTATGGCGGTCTTTTTCTCTTCGTTGCACGCGGTGACTACGAGGAGCGAAGCTCCCAACGCCACTGGCAGTGCCAGCCTCAGTATATTGTGTCTGTTCACTCTGAATCCTGTTATCTTGGCATCGTGCGCCGCAGTGTCAACTTGCGACAATGCCTAATGTTTCAACTTGCAAAATTAGCATTTTCCGGCATATTATCCCTCGTGATTTTCGGCATATCTGCTGCGCGGTTTTCATTTTATGCCTTTTTAACGCCTGAAATATTCGATGCGGCTTTTGCGAACTGTTTGTGTGTCAGTCAACTGCGCACCGGCAGGCAATTCTGGCGCGGCGATGCCGTCGCCCAGCGGAGCGGACGATGTCTCGCGTCGTATCGCGTCCCACAGGTCGGCGGCGATGAAGCTGCCCAGGAGTTTCGCCCCGCCCTCTACGAGCAGCGAGGTGACGGAATGTGAAGTGTACAGGTCGGAGAGTATGTCTACAAGCGTTATGTCGCCGTAAACCAGCGTGTTGCGGTTGTGCATCAGCTTGGACTCCTTCGGTATCATGCCGTGGCGGTCTATGGTCACGGGTATCGGCGATTTCCCTGCCCATAGCCTCGCGTCGAGCCTCGGGTTGTCTGAAATGACAGTATTTGTCCCGACCATGACAGCGTCGTGGCGTATGCGTTCGCGGTGGGCGAGGACCTGCGAGAGCTGGTTGGAAATCATAGCCGGGCGCGGGCTGCCGTCCCTGTCTCGCAATCCGATGAAACCGTCTGATGACTGCGCCCATTTCAGCGTGATGAACGGGCGGTGCAGCGTGTGTGCTGTCATGAAGCGGCAGTTCAGCTGCCGGCACTCGTCGGCAAGCACGCCCTCGGCCACGTCGATGCCGGCCTCGCGCAGCATCGCTATGCCGCGCCCCGACACCCTGTCGAAAGGGTCGCGAGTCCCGACTACGACGTGGGGTATGCGGCTGTCGATGACCAGCTTGGCGCATGGCGGCGTCTTGCCGTAGTGGGCGCATGGTTCGAGCGTGACGTAGAGGGTAGAGCGGGGGAGGAGGCTGGGGTCGGCCACGCTGGCAATGGCGTTGACCTCGGCATGAGGCCCGCCGCACCGGCGGTGGAAACCCTCGCCGATGATGCGTCCTGAGGCGACAATGACCGCGCCGACCATCGGGTTGGGCGATGCTTCTCCCTCGCCGCAGCGTGCGAGTTGCAGGGCGCGGCGCATGTATATGATGTCATCTGCCGGTGGCAGGCCGTGTGCTTTTTTTGTCATATCCATACACTTGTAAGATGTTTTTGCACGGTGGCTCGCGGCTTCTCCGTCGGCGGATTGCGTTGCTGCACACCCATATATAATAACAGAAACACGGGGCGTTGTAGTATATTTCGCGTGTCGTTTGCGTATGTAGCCAAAAAGTAGTAGTTTTGCGGTGCATTGCCGTGAGCAGGTGCAGCGGCGTGCTGATGATATGAGAGACACGATGAGGAAACTGCGCAGCCGGCTTGTGCCGCTGTACGGCGCGGGCGAGGCGCAGGCGATAATACGCATCATCTTCCGCTATCTGAAAGGGTGGTCGGCTGTGGAGATGTTCATGAACGAGGACAAGGAGCTGAGCGCTGAAGTCAGCGCAGCGGCAGACCGCATCCTCGCGAGGCTGGAACGCCGCGAGCCGATACAGTACATCACAGGCATCGCGCAGTTCTACGGCATGGAGCTGCACGTGGACCGCAGGGTGCTGATACCGCGTCCCGAAACCGAGCAGATGGTGGATATGATAGCCGACCGCTTCAGCAGCCGCGAGGACATGGATGTGCTCGACATCGCCACCGGATCGGGCTGCATAGCGATAGCGTTGCAGCGCAACCTTCCGTTTTCGCGGGTGTCTGCGCTTGACGTGGACGAGGGCGCACTTGCCGTGGCGCGGGAAAACGCTGCCCGACTGAGAAGCCGCGTCAACTTTTTCCTCGCTGATGTGTTTTCTTATAGCCCTGCTCTGGGCAGCTTTGACCTGGTGGTCAGCAATCCGCCGTATATCGCGGAGTCGGAGCAGGCGGGGATGGATGCCAATGTGCTCGACTATGAGCCGGCGCGGGCATTGTTTGTCCCCGATGAGGACCCTCTGCTGTTCTACAGCCGCATTGCCGAGGTGGCGATGACGGGGCTGCGGCGCGGCGGAATGTTGTACCTTGAAATTAATTCACGTTATGGCGATGCCATGCGCCGGTTGCTTGAGGCGCACGGTTTCGCTGAAGTAAAGATAGTAAATGACATCCACGGCGCACAACGGTTCGCCGTGGCAAAACGACCGGATGATGATTAAGAAAAGACGCATTTCGATACAGACAGCTGTCATGCAGATGGCTGGAGTGTGTGCGCGTTCCGAGCACTGCGAATCGGAAATTCGGGAGAAGCTCCGTCAGCTTGGGCTCGGCAGCCTGAACAGCGACGAAGTGATGAGGCAGCTTGTCGAGGACGACTTTGTCAACAACGCTCGATATGCCAAGGCCTTTGCCAACGACAAGTTCCGGCTGGGACAGTGGGGGCGTGTCAAGATACAGGCCGCGCTGGCGGCAAAGGGTGTCAGCGAGAATGACATCAAGGCTGCTCTGTCGGAAATAGATGAAACGGAGTACCGCGAGACGCTGGCCCGTCTGGCCAGCACACAGGCTGAAGGTGTAGACTTGGAGATTTACCGCGACCGCGCCAAGGTGATACGCCACCTGCTGTCGCGCGGCTTTGAGTCGACGCTCGTCATAGAGGCGATTGCGGAGCTGCGCCGTGAGCGGGCTGATGCGATGTACCCCGAAGACGAAGATGACCTCCTTTAGCCGGCTGCTGTCGCTGGTCTATCCTCGCCTGTGCCTGTTGTGCAGCGAGAGGCTGGTCGGCGACGAGCAGTTTGTATGCGGCTCTTGCCGCGAGATGTTTCCTAAGACCGGGTTTCTCGATGCCCGTCACAACGCTGTTGAGCAGCGGCTTGCTGGCATGGTGCGGTTTGACCGTGCCATGGCGGTATATTACTATGTCCGTGGCAACAGTGTCTCGCGGCTGGTGCATGATTTCAAGTACCACAACATGCCCAAGCTGGCGCGCTGGCTCGGCACGCAGATGTACGGCGAGCTGGTGTTCACGGATTTTTTCAGCGACATCGATGCCGTCATTCCTGTGCCGTTGCACTGGACGCGGCGGTTGCGGCGCGGCTACAACCAGGCTGCGGAGCTGGCTGCTGGCTTGTGCGAGTGTGCCGGCTTGCCTGTGGCAGGGCTGCTGCGTGCGCGTATGCACATCAGCCAGACACGCCGCACCCTGCGGCAGCGTGCCGACAATGCCCGTGGCAAGTATTATGCGGTGAGAGAAGAAGGTTATGACGGGCGGCATCTGCTCGTCGTGGACGATGTGTGCACCACCGGGTCTACGCTGATAGCGGCAGTGCGTGCGCTCGCTGAAGCCTATCCGCAGTCGCGCATCTCGGTGCTTACGCTCGCTGCAACCGTCTGACTGGCACATATGTCAGAACCTCACGCCGGCTACGACAGCCAAATCCTCTATCGAGCTGAAAAACGAGTGTGTGCGAGAGCGGTACCAATGGCCGTCGATGTGTCCCTGCAACCCGAGGTAAATGTCCGTCCAGTTGTATACCAGCGACATGGACCCCTTGCCTCCGATAGCCATCTGGTTTGTGCCGCGTTCCGACGAGTCCTCGCGGCAATGGTTCAGCCCTATGATAGGCAGTGCGGTGATGTTGAACAGCCAGTTGCGGCGGAACACCCAGTTGTAGCCGTAGCCCACCAGCAGGTTGTAGGTGTCATAGTGGAAACGGTACAGCGTCGCGGGGATGCTCAGGTAATAGTTCAGCGGATAGGGCAGCTGCGCCAGGTCTATGGATATGTCGATGTTGGAATAGCTGAAGCCGAGGATGAAACTGCCGGCACTCTTCTTCTGCACACGCGAGAAGCTGTATGCCGCGCCGTAGGAGTACTTGCGGTTGTTGAATATGAAGTACGAGTCGATGCCGTAGGTGGACAGCTGCACGCCCGGGAACTCCTTCTTGAACAGCCTGCCGCCGCGGTAGTCGCCGAAGGTGCGCAGGTAGCTGCCGCCGGTGTTCTCGTTGAAGTATGCGCGGACATTGAAGCGTGCGCACGAGAAGCCGAACTCGTATTTGCGGTGGTTGGAAGGCTTGTTGCCGATGACATTCGACATGTCTATCGAATATCCCACGCTGACAGCCATATATTGTATGTACGCGCCGAGGTTGCAGTACATGTCTGACATGATGCGTATCGGCATGTTGTAGCCCAGGTTCATGGCGTAGCTGTCCACCCAGTTGTCGTTTTTGATGAAAGCCTTCCACCGCTTCCCTGTGCCGGCGATGTACTCCTCGTCGGTGCTGTTGAAAAACCAGTCTCCCCAGTTGTACACGTCTACGCAGAAGCCTATGAATTTCGGGTAGACCACAGTCGTGTCCTTGAGGTCGAGCTGCCCCTTGCGCAGCAGGCGCCACCAGTTGCGGTCGTCGTCAGCCGTCACCTCTTGGGCCTCGGACTCTGTCAGCGGCAACGCAGAGGCTGTGTCATTGGCGATGCTGTCATTGGCAATGCTGTCATTGGCAATGGCGGTTTCCGCTGAAGTGTCAGCTGCCATGTCGACAGTTACGTCCGCATACGCCACTGAGGCTGACATCGTGCTGAATGTCAGGAGCATCGCCTGTGCCAATAGGGTTTGTGTGCGGCTCATTCGTCTGTTAGTCCTGTCTGTGTGGTACGGCTGTTTTCAGGGTGCAAAATTACAAAAAATTCCCGACACTGCATGTTGGCAGTGCCGGGCTTGTGTGTCAGTGTATGCCGCGCTCGTTGAGGGCGTTCTGGTATTTCCGGGCGTTCTGCTGGTGCTCTGCCCAGTCGGCTGTGAAATAGTGCGAGCCGGAGAAATCTTCCTTGGCGCACATGTACAGGTCGTCGGAAGGTTCGGAGTTGAGGACTGCGTCGATAGTCTTCACAGAGGTTGTGCATATCGGGCCTGGCGGAAGGCCGTTGTTGCGGTATGTGTTGTACGGCGAGTCAATGGCCAGATGCTCCTTGGTGACGCGCTTTATCGTGAAGTCGCCGAGGGCGTAGCGCACTGTGGGGTCGGACTGCAGCCGCATCCCCTTCTGCAGCCGGTTGATGTAGAGCCGTCCGACCTTTCCCTTTTCGCCGCTGTCGTTGGTCTCCTCATCGACTATGGAGCATATCGTCATCACCTCTGCGGGCGTGAGGCCGAGCGCGGCTGCCTTGTCGCGCCGCTCCTTGTTCCATACTTCCTTGTAATGCTTCAAGTATTTGTCCATTACCTTTTGTGGCGAGTATGACCAGTGAAACTCGTGTGTGTCCTCGATGAACAGGGACAGCCGCTGCTCGTATGTCAGCCCGGCGTCTTCAAGCAGCTTCTTGTCGCCCATTGCGGCGAGGAAAGCCGCGCTGTCAGGCTCGAGCTTGGCAGCGAAGCGGCTGGCAAGTTCCTCGGCATGCCGCACCTTGTTGAATGATATGCGGACAGGTGTCTGTCCTCCGCGCACGATGTGTATGGCGGTGCGCATAGGCGACATCCCTTTCTCGATGAGGTATGCGCCGGGGTGCGGTCGCTTGGAGTCGGGGAGCATGCGCAGCAGCGTGGTGACGCGGCCTGAATATTCCTCTCCGAACAGGCGTGTCAGCGAGTCGGTGACAGCCTGTTGTGTCGCCCCTTGCGGTATGTGGAGTGTCCCTCCCTTGGGCGCGCCGCTCAAAGCGTATGGCATCAGCGCCGCTATGCATATCACAATCAGTATGGCGATGCACCATGCCAGCATCTTGAGCGTGCGGCGCAGTTTGCGCCGCGTGTCGGACTTGCTGGGAGAATAATGCTTGGTCGGTTGCCGGCTCCGGTTGCCGGAGGGTTTCCTTGGCGCGGGTTTCTTGGCTGTCGAAGTTTTTTTCGCTGAATGGCTGGTCTCCATTTAGTTCTTTGGGAATGAATTGATTATGTCGGATATTTCGCTTGCTTCACGCTCGGTTATGTCGGCAATTGGTATGCTCAGCACTTCAGCCGCGAGGCGGTCTGTAAGCGGGTATGAGCCTTCGAGCGCCCCCTCGTAGCAAGGCTGGCGGTGCGGAGGTATGGGGTAGTGTATCATAGTGCCTACGCCGTTGCCGCGCAGGTATTCCATCAGTTCGTTGCGCCTCGGCGAGCGCAGTATGTACTGGTGCCACACCTGTGTGCAGCCGTCCAGTGTCGCGGGCGTCTGTATGTCGGGGTGAGAGATTGAGGCATTGTAGACGGCGGCAGCGCGGTTGCGCATGGCTGTCACCTCGCCGAGGCGGCGCAGCTTGATGCGCAGAAATGCGGCTTGCATCTCGTCCATGCGCGAGTTGTAGCCTAGGTACTTGAAGAGGTATTGCCTGTCCGAGCCGTAGTTGTGCAGCGAGCGCACAGCGGCGATCAGCTGGCTGTCGCTGCTGCATACCGCGCCGGCATCGCCAAGAGCGCCTATGTTTTTCGAGGGGTAGAACGACTGCGCCGAGGCATCGCCCAGCGAGCCGGTCATCTGTCCGTGCCACGAGGCGCCGATAGCCTGTGCGTTGTCCTCCATGATGATGATGCCGCGCTGCCGTAACTCTGCCGCAGCATCTTCGTCCCATGAAGGGTTGCCGTAGAGGTGTGTGACTGCCACGACGCTGGTATTGCCGCTGGCAGCGTGCGCCGCGTCGCGCAGGTTCAGGCACATTGTCCGCTCGTCTGGGTCGATGAGGCGTACTTTCAGCCCCAGTTCAGAGGCTGGCAGTATGGTGGCAATGTATGTGTTGGCAGCGGCTATAAGCTCGTCGCCCTCCTTCAGCCGCCCCAGCTCAATGTATCCGCGCAGTATAAGCCGCAGCGCGTCGAGGCCGTTGCCGGTGGCGACGCTTTCGCTTACGCCCATGGCTGCTGACAGCTCCTCCTCGAAGGCGGCGGTCTGGGAGCCGCGCAGGTACCATCCGCTTTCGATCACCTCAGCGGCAGCGCGTTTCAGCTCGTCGAGGCATGCCGCGTGTGTCCTTTGCAGCTGTTGGAACGGGTATTTCATTGCATCAGTCCAGGAAGCGTTGGTCACAGGCGGATGTCCGGCACGTCCGCATCGTCGAGCGTCGACATATACCGCAGGTATTCGTCATAGTCGCGGATGTAGTCTTCTTCGTCATACTCCTCGGAGGCGATGGCGAGCAGCACTGTGCCTGTAGTGAAGTTGGGCATCGTTATCCACGCGCCGGGGGGAATGAGCACTCCCATGTTGGCACGGTTGACGCGGATGCTCTCCTCCTCCTTGCCGTTGGTGATTATCAGGTCGAAAGACCCCGAAACGGCTGTCAGCACCTGCGTGCACTTCTTGTGGGCATGTCCGCCGCGTGTTTCGCCTCCAGGCACGTCGTAAATGTAGAATATGCGCCGTATGGAGAAGGGCACATGGCGCGCCCCCTCCACGAATGACAGGTTCCCGCGGCTGTCGCACACCTTGGGAAACTCGATGACGCGGGCTTTCTTGAGCAGGCTCATTTCTTGCCCTTGATGCGTTCCAGCTGACGCTCGAGAGCCTCGATGCTCAGGTCTACCGCTTCCTCAAATGTGTCGGCGGTCTTTGAGGCGAACAGGTCGTCACAGCCAGGCACCGCGAGGCGGATGCCGGCTTCCTTGTTCATCGATGTCTCGGGCTTTATGAGTCGAAGGCTTGCGTCCACGCCCGTGACATTCTCGAAACGACGGGTCAGACGGTCGATTTTCTTGTTCACAAATGCTACCAGCTTGTCTGTGATGTCGAAATGGATGGCTTTGATGTTCACTTCCATAATCAGTCTCCTTTTTTTTGATACCGGTGGAAAATATAAGTCGTAGTCTGCTGCAACCTCCTTATATCCTCATCAGCTCCGTATCGGTTAAACGTTCATTTTTAGCGGCTTGGCGAGCCTCGTAGGCCGTCTCGCGACCGGCATGCCCGCTGGGCCGCTGTTCTCTCTGTTGGGACGTTGCCGCAGCCGCCGTTGCCGCCGGGCGCGGTTTGCCCCTTCTCTTTGCAAAGATAAACAATTTCTCCGGGAAAGTTATTATCCGGGGCGTCTTATTTTTTGTTAGACTGCTCAGTTTCCCCTTTTTTTGTGGTCGGTTACGGGAGGCTT
The DNA here is from genome assembly GCA_002404675.1 of Porphyromonadaceae bacterium UBA4702. GTDB lineage: Bacteria > Bacteroidota > Bacteroidia > Bacteroidales > Muribaculaceae > Lepagella. Next base: position 20,126 of record DHKE01000022.1, read on the forward strand.
GCCTGGTTTTTCAGCGTGGGCGCGTGGGTGCGCCTTGTTGTAGTCGCGCTGCAGGTCGGCAAACGAGACGTGCGTGTATATTTGTGTCGTCGCTATCGAGGCGTGTCCCAGAAACTCCTTGACGGTGTTTATGTCTGCGCCCCCGTTGAGCATCGCCGTGGCGAAAGTGTGGCGCAGCACATGCGGTGTGCGCTGTTCCGCCGACGTGCCGGCAAGCTGCGAGCGCACTATTGATGCTAATGCCGCCGCGCTCATGTCCTTGCCCCGGTTGCCCGTGAGGAAGCGGCAGCCTGACCGTGCCGGGAAACGTTCGTCGCGAAGCCGCATATACTCCTTGACGTCGAGCAACATCTGCGGAGCGAGCGGCACGATGCGTTCTTTGTTTCCCTTGCCCAATATCCTTAATTCACCGCGAGCCATGCGGAAGTCGCTGTCTGTCAGCGACAGTATCTCTGCGCGGCGCATCCCTGTGGTATACAGCAGCGAGATGATCATGCGGTCGCGCGTCCCCTCAAAGCTGCCTGCGTCGGGCGACTGCTCGTCTGTCTCGATCACCTGCTCCATTTCGCGCTCCGGCACATATTTAGGCAGCGGTTTCTTCCTTACTGACAGTTCCACCGGCCCTGTCGGGTCGGCTGCGATGCTGCCGCTGCGCAGCAGGAACACGAAAAATGACCGCAGGCTCTGCAGCTTTCGCTTTACAGACTGCCGTTGAAGCCCCTTGCGGCTCAGCGATGCAAGCCACACCCGTATGTCGGAAGTCGAGATGCTCCCCGGGTCGAAGGTTTCGGGGTGTTCGCCGGTGATGTATGCGATGTATTCGCGCACATCGTGCAGGTAGGCATAGACAGTCAGTTTGCTGCGCCCCTGCTCGAGCCGCAGCATATCCTCATAGCGCGACAGGTATTGTTCCGTCGCGCTGTCAGGCTTGCCGCCTGGCAGTGATGTCTCTCTGTCCTCTGCTGGCATACCGTCTCTGGCTCAGTTTCTTGTTTCTCGGCAGTGTAGGGACACGGCGTGCCGTGTCTGCATCCAAGTCTGTGCAATTCAACAATAAGCACCCTCGCTGCCCTTCGGACACGGCACCGAGAACACTGAAAAAGTTTTCGGTGCTGTGTCATTTTGCAATCGGAGAGGTTGTCTGCAACCGTCGCATTCGTACCAGACTTATCCCCGGCATAGCAGGGACACGGCGTGCCGTGTCCCTGTTTTGACAGCACCATCGCTGCGGTTGCTTCTCTTGAGTACTCCGAGATTTCAGAGTGTTCGGAGGTCTCCAGCAACTTCGCGCTGCTGCCTTGCTGTAATTGCGCAACAAAGATGTAAGCACTCTTCCGACTGCCTACACCCTCGAGTATGTTGCCTAATTGTATCCTGTTGCCGGCGATTACTGCTCTGCCTGACGAAGATGCTGCACGTAAACAGCCTTCATCATCTTCTTGCGGTTGGCTACCGACGGCTTTTCAAATGCCTGACGGTGACGGAGTTCCTTGATGATTCCGGTTCTTTCAAATTTACGTTTGAACTTCTTCAGCGCTTTCTCTATGTTCTCGCCTTCTTTTACTTGTACAATTATCATTTCGTTCTTTTTTTGTTGCTTGTTTGTTTGTATTGACGCAGCGGCAAGACACCGGGTCTCGCTTTTGCGGTGCAAAATTAGTTATTCTTATTTGATTGGCAAAATTATCCGCCAAAAAATTGAGCCTTTGCGGTGCAGCCGCCGGAAATGCCCTCCCGGCGGCTGTATCTGCCTATATTGGCGGCTGTTGCCTTTCATTGGCTGCTGCCGTCAGTCACTTCTCGTCATACCATTTGGAGTACATCAGATAGTTGTGAGCTATCTTGATGTTCATCTCCTTGGCTTTCTCCGGCTCTACCATCTTGACGAATTTCGCCGGTGCGCCGGCCCACATCTCGTGTGCGCCTATCTTGGTACGGCTCAACACTACCGACCCCGCTGCCACGAGCGCGCCTTCGCCCACCTCGGCATCGTCCATCACTATCGCCCCCATGCCTATAAGCGCGTAGTTGTGGATCTTCGCGCCGTGGATGACCACATTGTGGCCTATCGACACGTCATCGCCAATCTCTATGGTCGATTTCTGGTACAGCGTGTGAAGCACGCTGCCGTCCTGTATGTTGACACGGTTGCCGATGCGTATCGAGTTCACGTCGCCTCGCAATACCGTGCCGAACCATACGCTGCACTCGTCGCCCATGACGACATCGCCCACGACAGTGCAGTTGTCGGCCAGGAAGCAGCCCTTGCCGATTTCCGGGGTGAAGCCCCGTACTGGTTTTATAAGTGCCATTTCTTTGATGTCTTTGTTACTGGTCGTGTTTCAGCGGGTCAGCGGACGTGTCTTCTCCTCAATCCACTTCCCCTCCTCGGCTGTCAGCAGCGGCGTCAGACGGCTGCGCACCTTCTCGTGGTATTTGTTCACCCACTCAATTTCCTCGTCGGTCATGATGCCGGTGTCAAACAGGCGCAGGTCAAACGGGAACAGGGTCATGGTGGCAAACTTGTAGAAGTCGCCGAACTCCGTGGTCATAGCCTTCTCTGTCACGATGAGGTTTTCGCAGCGTATGCCATAGCGGCCCTCATAATAAAGCCCCGGCTCGTTGCTCGTTATCATGCCAGGCTGCAGTGTCGCCGGGTTCTCGTTGAGGCGTATGTTCTGCGGTCCCTCGTGGCAGTTGATGAAGAAGCCTACGCCGTGACCGGTGCCGTGGTAGTATGCCTTCCCCTCAGCCCAAAGGAACTGGCGGGCAAGCACGTCGAGCTGTGAGCCGCGTGTCCCCTCCGGGAAGATGGCGCGGGCCAGCGCGATGTGGCCTTTCATAACCAAAGTGAAATCATGCTTTTCCTCAGCCGTCGGTGTGCCGAGGGCGATTGTGCGCGTGATGTCCGTTGTACCGTAGATGTACTGGCCGCCAGAGTCCACCAGCAGCAGACCGTCGCCCTCAACTGTAGCGTCGCTCTCTTCAGTAGCCTCATAGTGGACTATTGCGCCGTGACCCTTCCAGCCGATGATTGGGGCGAAACTCTCGTCAACGCACGACTTGTCGCTAAGGCGCAGGCTGCGCAGCAGCTTGCCAAGCCCTACTTCCGTCAACTTGCCCGACGGGTATTCGCGCTCCACGGTCATGAAAAAGCGTGTCAGCGCGATGCCGTCCTTCTCCATTGCTGTCTCAAGGTTGGCGAGCATCGTCGCGTTCTTGATGCTCTTGAGCCGAGCCACGCCAGCACCGCCGAAAACCACGTTGCAGCTGATGTGCGAGTACAGTCCGCGTGATGTCTTGTCCGGGTCGATGAGGAGCCGCGTCTCGCTCGGGAGCGCAGCAACATGTTTTGTCACGTCATCGTAAGGCAGCGTCTTGACGTCGTATTTCGCCAAGTGGGCGGAAACCTCGTCGGTCAGCTTGTCCTCGTCAACGAACAGTATCCGCTTGTTGCCGTCTATATAAAGGTATGAAACGTAGATAGGGGAGAAGGCGATGTCGCCAGCGGTACGCACGTTGGTCGCCCACGCTATGTCGTCGAGCGACGAGAGCATGACCGCGTCAGCGTTCTCTGCACGGACTGCGTCCATGATGCGGCTCATCTTGGAGTCGACGCTTTCGCCCACGATTTTCTCATCATGCACAAACAGCTTGTTCTTCGGGCGTTCCGGGCGTTCCGGGTAAATGTAGTCAAACAGCGGAAAATCGTCGTTCAGCTTGATGCCGTTCTTCTCAAGCTCCTTCTGCATCCGCTCTGCCAGCGTCACGGAGAATGTCATGCCGTCGATGCCGACCGTCGCGCCCTTGTCCAGGTTGTCAGTCAGCCACTGCACCAGGTCCACGGCCTCCGGGCCGTCCTCCTTCATCATCTCAAAGCCGGTGCCGCGTAGCTGCTCCGTCGCCTGTATGAAATAACGAGAGTCTGTCCAGCAATATGCCTCGTCCTGTGTCACTACGGCTGTGCCGTTGGTGCCGTTCTCTGAGAAAAAACCGGTCAGCCATTCCCGGCCGCGCCAATGCTTGGGCGGGTTCTCGCTCTGGTGGGGGTCTGTGCCGCTTATCACCACGGCATCTATCCCGTGTTCAGCCATAGTCTCACGCAGCAGCGTGAGATACTCGAAATTTGTCTTCATATTATTCGTTCTGACGTTTTGTCTGTTCTTTTGCCGCCGTAAAATTACAAAAAAATCCCGGATCTGACCCGCCCGAGTCTCCCTTTTGCAAACACCATGCTCCTGTTTTTGATTTATGTGTAGTGGAGGTCTCGGAAATATTGCCTAATTTTGTGGGCAAAAGAAATATCATCCAACAATCTATATCAATGAAAACCCGTATTATAGAATGTGTCCCCAACTTCTCTGAAGGACGCGACCAGGCGAAAATCAAACAGATAACAGACGCTATCTGCACGGTCAAGGGCATCAAGCTCCTCGATGTTGACCCGGGCGAGGCTACCAACCGCACCGTAGTCACCTTCGTCGGCGAGCCCGAAGCTGTTGTTGAGGCTGCCTTCCAGGGCATCAAGCGCGCTGCCGAAATCATAGATATGCGCTCGCACCATGGCGCGCATCCCCGCATGGGAGCAACCGATGTCTGCCCCCTTATCCCCGTTGCCGGCGTAACCCTCGAGGAATGTGCCGAAATGGCGCAAAAGCTCGCAGAGCGAGTTGCTGTGGAGCTCAATGTCCCGACATACTGCTACGAGGCCGCTGCCTTCACCCAGGAACGCCGCAACCTCGCCGTTTGCCGTGCCGGCGAATACGAGGCTCTCGCTGACAAGATGGGCGGCGAGAAAGGCCCCGACTTCGGCAACCGTCCCTTCGACGAGGGCGTAGCCCGTACCGGCGCGACGACTATCGGCGCACGCGACTTCCTGATTGCAGTCAACTATAACCTCAATACCACCTCGACACGCCGCGCCAACGCTATCGCTTTTGACGTGCGTGAAAAGGGCCGTCCAATGCGCGAGGGAGGCAAGATTACCGGCAAGCCTATCAAGGACGCTCAGGGCAACACCGTAATGATACCCGGTTCGCTGAAGGGCACAAAGGCCATTGGCTGGTATATAGATGAATACGGCATAGCACAGGTGTCGATGAACATCACCGACATCGCCACAACGCCTCTCCACATCGCCTTTGACGAAGTGTGCCGCAAGGCCAACGACCGCGGCGTGCGTGTCACCGGTACCGAAATCGTTGGCCTCGTGCCGAAACGCACGCTCATCGATGCCGGCAAGTATTTCCTCCGCAAGCAGCACCGCTCTGTCGGCATACCTGACCATGAAATTATCCGCATAGCCGTCAAGTCAATGGGCCTCGATGAGCTCAAGCCCTTCGACCCTAACGAGAAGGTAATCGAGTACCTCATACAGGACAACGACAGCAAGAAGCTCATAGACCTGACCGCACGCGGCCTCGCCGAGGAGACCGCCAGCGAATCCCCCGCCCCGGGCGGCGGCTCTATCTCCGCTTACATGGGCGCGCTCGCTGCTGCCCTCGGCACGATGGTCGCCAACCTTACGGCTCACAAGGCCTCGTATGACGACCGCTGGGACGAATATTCAGAAGTGGCAGAGCGCGGTCAGGAGCTCATGGAGAGCCTCCTCCACCTCGTTGACGAGGACACTGCCGCCTTCAACCGCATCATGGACGCTATAGGCATGCCAAAGAAGACAGATGCCGAGAAGGCCGCACGCAAGGAGGCCATGGAGGCTGCGACTCTATACGCTACTGAAGTACCCCTCCAGACCATGAAAACCGCCTTCCAGACTTTCGAGGTTCTTTCTGCAATGGCTGAAAAGGGCAACCCTGCTTCCGTCACCGATGCCGGCGTTGGTACGCTCGCCGCCCGCGCTGCCGTGCGCGGCGCGTTCCTCAACGTCAAAATCAACGCTGCCGGCCTTGCCGACCGCGCTAAAGCCGAGGAACTCATAGCCGAAGGCGCGAAAATCGAGGCCAAGGCAGCTGAACTGGAGGCGCAGATACTGGAAGTGGTCAACTCCAAGATCTGAAAATGACATTGCTCCTGCTGGGAAAGTGGTTCGTGTGAATGTAATGCTTTGATTGTCAATTTGACGTTGGGAAATTACATAGGCGTATAAACTGCTTCCCCGGCAGTCGGCAGTGCAAGGTCTGCGTATAATCTACGCAAGAATTTAGCCGCGAAAAACGCGATTTCAATAGAGAATTTGTTGAATTAAATCTATTTAACGCCTTAAACTCTTGACATCTCGCGAAATGTGACTAACTTTGCATCGTATTTAGGAACGAATATGAGATTGATTATCTCAAATCGTCAAAATGCAAGCCGAAAAGTTTTAAGTAATAGTGATATAATTTGTAAGTTAGTGGTTTAGCAGGATTTAGTGAGCTTGTGAAAGTTATCAGGTCTGAAAAATCACAGGGCAGGAGGAAGTTGTGAAACATCGTCCTGTCTTTGTTTTTTTATGCCAACCATTCTCATCTTGGCATCCCCACAATCAGGTTTCATCATCTGTCGCTCCTTGTCCCGGCGTATTTCTACTGCCATCCCGGAAGGGGGAATTCCCAGCTCATGTCGTCTCGCCAGTTGCCCGATTGCGCCGGCTTCCTTGCACGCATTGCCCCTATGCTTGCCTTAATCAGTTGCGTCTATGCCACGCCTTTCATTCCTAATTCCTCACTCCTCACTCCTAATTGATTGCCGGTTAATGCGTGTTAAGGATGCTCTCGCATATCCGTCGGAGCAGATTTTACTATTATCTTTGCACATATTATCGGTTTGTGAGCAATCCCGGTATTGCCTCAGCCGATATTGCACGATACTGTTTCGGATGCCGGTGCGCCGCTTCCCGGTGTGCTGTCGCCACAACACATATAATGCAGACTATGAATGACATTGTATTGTTTGATACTGCGGAGCGACACGACAACCTCCTGCCGCTCTCTTTCACGCGTCCCGTGGCGGATTTCCGCGTCGGAATAACTACAATCGCCGAAAAATGGAAGGCTGCGACCAGTGCTGACGCGGTGTTGTATGCCCCGGTCGATTACCTGCGCCCGAAATTCGCCCCCTCTCCGCTCCCCGGCGGTGAGCATCTGTTCGTTGCCGGCAACGTAATTCCAGACGCTGCGCTCGTCAATGCGGCGGAAAAGCTCACAGCAGGGCAGGGGCTTGCCGCAGATGACGGTGCGCTGGTTGCGTTCCGTGGCACTGCCGCTGATTTCGAAGCCCGGAGCTATACACCTATTATATATAAGGGCGACATCACAGCCGTCCGCTATGTGTTCGACATCTTCCGCCTGAACGGCAGCTGCATCATCGACGACTTCCGCCGCATCACAGCCGGGCGCGAGTCCATGCCGCTGCCGGAAAGCAACACCGTAATCGGCAAGATGACGGACGATGACGGAATGCCGCTGCTTTTCATAGAGGAGGGCGCGGACATTCAGGGCGCGACAATCAACCTCACCAAAGGACCGGTATACATCGGGCGTGACGCAGAGGTCATGGAGGGCGCATGTCTGCGCGGCCCGCTGGCGGTGTGCGCCAACGCCCATGTCAACATGGGGGCGAAGGTCTATGGCAACACCACAATAGGCCCGTTCTGCAAGGTCGGCGGCGAGGTAAACAACATAGTCATGTTCAGTTATTCCAACAAGTCACACGACGGCTTCCTCGGCAACGCCGTGATAGGGGAGTGGTGCAACATCGGCGCGGGCGTGAACGCATCCAATCTCAAGAACGACTACTCCAAGATACGCATCTGGAACTATGCCTCGCACTCGTTCATGCGCACAGACCTGCAGTTCTGCGGCCTTATTATGGGCGACCATTCCAAAATCGGCATAAACTGTATGCTCAACACCGCTACGGTTATGGGCGTGGCAGTCAACCTGCATGGGGCCGGTTTCCCGCGCACGTTCATTCCCAGCTTCTCCGAGGGATCGCCTGCGGCCGGTTTCTCAGAAGTGCCGATGCGCAAGTTCTTCGACATAGCCGAGAGGGTGATGTCGCGTCGCGGACTGTCGCTCGCCGATGCCGACCGGGAGATATTTAAAGCCGTCCGTGAAGTCGCAGCCCGGCTGCGCTGACAGCCTTGCGGCTTTTCGCTCATTGCAGTGCCTCCCGGCTGCGCTGCATTTTTTTTGCTCGAAAGGCTTGCATAACTCGCTAATTAGTAGTAACTTTGCACCACTTTCAGAGGGCTATGCCCGCATGATGCTTCTAACAGTCTGTTTGTCAGGCTGTTGGCGGTATTTCGATGTGTGGGCTGTGTCGGCTGGGGGTACGGAAAGAAATTATAAGTCATACAAAAATAAAAGAGACTAAGAATGCCAACAATTCAGCAATTAGTAAGAAAGGGACGTGTTGTTCTCAAGGACAAGAGCAAGTCACCGGCATTGGATTCATGTCCGCAGCGCCGTGGTGTGTGTGTCAGAGTATACACCACAACCCCGAAGAAACCTAACTCGGCAATGAGAAAGGTAGCTCGTGTGCGCCTGACAAACGGCAAGGAGGTCAACTCCTACATCCCCGG
>DHKE01000022.1:28768-29311 GCA_002404675.1 Porphyromonadaceae bacterium UBA4702
GGTGTGCGTTACCACATCGTGCGCGGCACGCTCGATACCGCCGGTGTACAGGGCCGTACACAGCGTCGTTCCAAGTACGGAGCAAAACGTCCCAAAGCCGCCAAGAAATAACCAAGCGGCATCTTACAACTCAAATCAAATTTCTTAATCCGTTTTTGATTTATTGGATGGCTATCGGTTGAGTAAACGTCCCGAGAGAGGGGCGTTGAAGATGTAAAAAGCAGCCAAAAACAAAAACACTAAACAAACATCAATGAGAAAGGCAAAACCTAAGAAAAGAGTGATCCTGCCGGATCCTGTTTTCAATGACCAGCGCGTGACAAAGTTCGTCAACCACCTCATGTATGACGGCAAGAAGAACACCGCTTATACCATCTTCTATACGGCACTCGAGACCGTGAAGGCCAAGATGCCCAACGAGGAGAAGTCTGCCCTCGAAATATGGAAGAAAGCCCTCGAGAACGTAACTCCCCAGGTGGAGGTGAAGTCCCGCCGTATCGGTGGCGCGACTTTCCAGGTGCCTACTGAAATCCGCCCCGACCG
>DHKE01000054.1 GCA_002404675.1 Porphyromonadaceae bacterium UBA4702
CCGACAGCGAGCTGCTGCAGCGCATCGAAATACTCCAAGGGGATTTTTCGGCTACGGCAGAATATGTCAAGGGTTACACATTCGTGTATTTCGACCCTCCGTACCGTCCGCTGGATGCCATGTCGAGCTTCAACTCCTACGTCAAGGAGGCGTTTGACGACAGCGAGCAACGACGGCTGCGGGACTATTTCGCGCGGCTGTCTGCCGAGGGCTGCATGGAAATGCTTAGCAACTCTGACGGACGCGGGCGCAATGCCGAGGACAGCTTCTTTGACGAACTGTACTGCGACTACGCCATAGAGCGTGTGCACGCCAAGCGCAGCATAAACGCCAACCCTGCCAAGCGCGGCAAGCTGACCGAACTGCTGATAATGAACTATACCCGATACCAAGGCTCTGAAGAGAGCCTGTTCTGACATCTTATGGACTGTATGGCGGTTATCGTGTCGCTTACTGCCACCGCGCTGTCTTTCCACTTGTTGAACGCGGAGGCGTTCTTATCGACAGCCGCCTGTACGTTGGCCATCGACTTCGCCATGTCTTTTACACTGGCGGTCGCCGTCACTACCTGGTCTTTGCCGTCTACAGACAGCCGTATGTTAAACTTTACGTCCTTGGACATGGTGTGTTGATTTTATTTATACCTTTGCGGTGGAACAAAGAAAAAACGATTATGGAAAACAAAGACCCCCTCGGAAACCCCATTTGGCTTCAGGCTCTCCTTTTCTTTTCCTCTGTCATTTGTGTTGTCTGCTTCATCATCATTGCTGTGATGCTGGTTCACTTTGTGCATCCAGGTTCTGTATTGACCTGGACGTTTTGGGGGTCATTTGCATTGACAGCCATCTCTTTCACGCTTTGGAACTTCGGCGGCGGACGCTCCAGTCTTTGACCCTTTCGCGAGCTGCTCAAAACGCTTGCGCTGCTCCTCCTTGCTCATCGCCGGCGGCTGCGTCAGCGGGGTTGTGTTTGCCGATTTTAACGTGCGTGACACTTGTGTTGTCAAATGAAATCATTACTTTTGCATCAGTGACGGGGCTGTTATATAAGAGGCGGATGATGAAAGTCAACCTCTTTATAGTCAATGGCCTTTAATGAGTAATGGTATGCCCAATATAATAGACTTGTTTTGCGGTTGCGGAGGATTCTCTCTTGGTTTTGAGAGGGCTGGCTTCAATGTGTTGTCGGGCATTGATGTTTGGGCTGATGCTCTTAAGACTTTTGAGTTTAACCATAAATTGAGCAGGACGCTTCAAGCTGATTTGTCACAGTTGCCTCCGTCAGATACGGAATCATTGTTTGAAGGCAAACCAGTTGATGTAATAATAGGAGGTCCTCCATGTCAGGGATTCTCAGTGGCAGGGAAACGCATTGTAGAAGACAGCCGGAACAAATTGTATAAGGGCTTTGTGAATTTTGTCGCTTATTACAGGCCCAAGGCATTTGTCATGGAGAATGTGCCGAATATCCTGTCTATAGGCAACGGCTTGGTTCGCGAGTCCATATTGGCAGATTTTTCTAAGTTGGGCTACACTGTAGAGTGCAAAATCCTTATGGCTTCGGATTATGGTGTCCCTCAAAACCGACGGAGAGCCTTTTTTGTTGGCTTTCAAAACGGACATCATTTCAGGTTCCCAGATCCATTTGATATGCCGAAAGTTACAGCTGAAGAAGCCATTTCTGACTTGCCAGAACAATCTATATCTGACGGCTCGAATTATGTGTCAGCTCCATTGAGCGAATACCAGAAACTCATGAGGGAAAATTCGAGAGAACTGAACAATCATCAGGTTACGGTTCACAATCAACAGACGGTCGAAATTATTTCCCTCGTTCCCGACGGAGGAAATTACAAAGACCTGCCTCCACATCTTCGAGAAACTCGTAAAGTTCACATAGCCTGGACTCGGCTTAACAGCAAAAAGCCGAGTTTTACGATTGACACGGGACATCGTCATCATTTCCACTATTCCTTCAATAGGATACCTACTGCACGCGAGTGTGCAAGGCTGCAGTCGTTCCCAGACGATTTTTATTTCACTTGTAGTCGCACAAGCCAAATGAAGCAAATCGGCAATGCTGTGCCTCCACTTCTTGGTGAAGCTATTGCAAAATCCCTCCTTCGGCAGTTATGAAAAAGTTTTACAGAATACCGAACCAGGATTTTTTGCGTATCCATTTCGTAAGGCCTCGGTTTAAGAGCAATATTGAAAATGTACTCTTGTATATGGCCAATGAATGCTGCAAAATAGAACCTGCAACATGTCGCGATTACGCGGACAAAATAAACCGTGCAATACGACTGTTTCCGGGGAACGCAGACTTGACCCCAAAGACTGTAGATAATTGGAGGACTGAAATATCAGCTCTTTGTGCATTTTATAATGAGGACAAGGTCGCCGATCGTACAGTGACATCAAAACTGTCGTTTTTCCTCAATGAGAATCAGGACTTGACGCAGTTCTTCAAATTCCTGATGCTTTCATTCCAATTCCCTGGAGGTCATATTAAGCCTGTTGACAACATTGAGCTGATTAATAAAGGTGTTCGCTTCAAACCGGCGCAATTCATAATAAAGGTATTGTTGGCTGGTAATGAAATATTGGCAAGCGAAGATGCGGAAAAAGAAATGTCTCTTTCTGATGAAGAGGCAACGTACTGCATTCTAAATGACCTTCAAGTTACTGTAGGCAAGCGCACACCCAAAGAAGCAGCGCAGATTATTCTTGGCAACAGGGCAAAAGGGCTTCGTTATTATGACCCCAATGACCCATTTGTACGCAACTCAAAAGGCAAGCCGAGAACAAAAGGGGACGTGGTGAGGTATGCTGGTGACATTTTGGACTACATGGAAATCGCATCCCTTCTTGAGAGAAGAATGGACGGCTATTTCATTTTGAAACCGAATGAATTGCCATCGATTAAAATGTTTGTGGATGACGACTCTTATTTTGACGGTTATGAGCAATTCTATGGAGTCCCTGATTTGGAACCCGGAATGCTCGCTCCAATTGAAATTAAGTGGTTCAATTATGTGAACAGCCTTGTCTGCCCAGATAAGTTTAGAACGGATATACGCTCAATTGTCGAGTCGTCGGAGCTTGACGTCTTGTTCGACAATCGAATTTTCGAAATAATAGAAAGCAAATCTGCAACGACTAAAGACATTGGCAATATCGGGGAATCTATAGTGTATTCCCATGAGAAACAGCGATTGAAAATAGCAGGATATGAGCAATTGCTTCACCTTATAGCAATTGTTGACAGTCCTGCTTATCATCCAGGTTTTGATATAGACAGCCTCGAGGGAGATGGCACGGACCGTCATAGGTACATTGAGGTTAAGACTACTATAAGCCGACAGAAAATCAACCTCTTTAATTTCCACATGTCAACTAATGAGTGGTCTGTTGCCGAAACGTTGCGTGAACACTATTGCGTATATCGCTTGATGTTGAGTTACAAGGACAAGACTTTATATGTCCTTAGAAACCCTGTAGCATTATATAAGGCTGATGAAATCAGTGCTTTGCCTCGCAACGGAATGGAGGTGTCTTTCGATTCTGCAAAATTCAACCCTGAACCAGTTCTTGTATGGCGAGATTGAAAGTGGCTTCTCTGTTCTGTGGGTGCGGCGGCATGGATTTGGGTATTCTTGGAGGCTTTGATTTTTTAGGCGTCTCGTACCCTCGTTCTGCATTTGATATCGTTTATGCTGTCGATAATGATGCGTACTGTACAAAAATATACAACGCTAATTTTGAGCATAAATGCCAAGTGAAGGATGTCCGGGAAATTATCCCGGAACAAATGCCTGACTTTGATTTGCTTGTTGGCGGTTTCCCTTGTCAGTCTTTTTCCATTTCAGCACAGAATCCTCCGCGACTTGGGTTCAAAGATGAAAGGGGAATGCTTTTTTTCGAGATGGTCAAAATCTTGAAAACGAAAAAACCGCGAGCTTTCATAGCAGAAAACGTCAAAGGGCTGCTGTCTGCCAATAATAAGCAGGCGTTTCCGATGATTCTAAAAGAGTTTTCCGAAGCCGGGTATCATGTGCAGTATCATCTTGTAAATGCCTCAAAGTTCGGTGTTCCTCAAAAGAGAGAGCGTGTGATTATTGTCGGTTTTCAAGATGAACGCGATGAGGCTATGTTCAAGTTCTGCTGTTTAAACTCCGCTTCCGCTGTTTTGGGAGATGTAATTGATGAATCTGAAAATCAAAATGAATCCTTGTTTTTCAGTGACAAAGCGGTTGCAGGAATGATGGCTGTAAGGGATAAGATGAACAAGGGACGTGTTCAAAAATTGGATGAGCCATGCAATACAATAAGCGCCCACCTTGCTAAAGTCAGCTTGAACTCCACCGACCCCGTTCTTATGATAGGAGACCGCTACCGACGCTTTTCTTGCAGAGAAGCTGCTCGTATACAGTCTTTCCCTGATTCATTTGTGCTGGACTGCGTCTCTAGCATAAGGCAATACAAGGCAATAGGCAATGCAGTGCCTCCGGTTATGATGTGGCACATTGCCAATTCTGTGCAAAGAGCTTTTGAGAAAACGGATGGTCAATATGACGATGCGCTGGCAGATGTCAGGGTGCGTTATGCATACAGCCACAAGGCTTCGCAGGGTTGTCTGTTTGATTAGCAGCCTGTCTTCGATTGGAAACTGGACATCCGGGTCTAGTGCTGACCTGGACGTTTTGGGGGTCATTTGCATTGACAGCCATCTCTTTCACGCTTTGGAACTTCGGCGGCGGACGCTCCAGCCTTTGACCTTCTCGCGAGCCGCCCGAAACGCTTGCGCTGCTCCTCCCTGCTCACAGCGGGTGCGGCGGCTTTGTGCTGCCGTCCTGTGTAAGCACAACTCGCGGCAGATAGACCGCCTCCTGGTTCTGCTGGAGCGCCGTCTCTGGCTGCTGTTAATGCGGTTGTCAGCTTGCACAGGTGCGGAAAACGCATTACCGTTTGCACAACGGCAGTATGTTTCAGGGCGTTGGAGCGTTGGGGCGGCGAGCGGCGTTAATTGACCGCGCAACACCCGAACACCCCGCCGCACATATACACTGCTATGACAAAGGAACAACTGGAATACATCACATACGCGCTGCCGGAGAACCTCGGCACGGTTCAGGCTGTGTCATCCGCGACGACACGATATGGCTCACGCAGAAGGCCATGGGCGCACTCTTCGGCGTGGAGCGACCTGCCATAACAAAACACCTGACCAACATTTTCAACGAGGGCGAGTTGGATGAAAAAGTGGTGTGTTCCATTTTGGAACTAACCACTCAACATGGTGCGCTTGACGGCAAGACGCAGACGAGACAGACCAAAGTCTACAACCTCGACGCTATCATCAGCGTCGGCTACCGTGTCAACTCGCGCCAGGCTACCATGTTCCGCCAGTGGGCGACAAAGGTGCTGAACGAGTACATCCGCAAGGGCTTCGCCCTCGACGACCGCCGACTGAAGCAGGGGGCGGAGGTGTTCGGACGCGACTATTTCCGCGAGCTGCTCGAGCGCGTCCGCTCAATCCGTGCAAGCGAGCGGCGCATCTGGCAGCAGATAACGGACATCTACGCCGAGTGCAGCACCGACTACGACCGCAACGCCCCGACCATTCGTGACTTCTACGCCATGGTGCAGAACCGCTTCCACTACGCCATAACCGGCCAGACCGCCGCCGAGATAGTATACTCCAGCGCAGACCACACGAAGCCGCACATGGGCTTGCGCACATAGGGCGCAGCCCCCGACGGCAGGGTGCTGAAGTCGGACCTGACCGTTGCGAAGAACTACCTCGACGAGCAGCAGATACGCCGCCTGGAGCGTGCCGTCACCGCATACTTCGACTACATCGAGATGCAGATAGAGCGGCAGAACACTTTCACCATGGAGCAGTTCGCGGCGAGCGTAGACCGCTTCCTGTCGTTCAACGACTACCGCATACTTCCAGACCGAGGTCGCGTTAACGCGGTACAGGCAAAGGCGAAATCCGAGGGCGAGTACGACATCTTCAACCGCACGCAGCTCATCGACTCCGACTTCGTCAAGGAGGTGCGGCGGCTGGCGCAGCAGCGCGGCGGCACTCTCTTCGACCCCTGAAACCATGCGAGCGTGCAAAACGGAATACCAAGATGTCCCCTCTGGAAATGTTTCTCCGTTTCGCGGTTTTTCGCTAACTTTGCGTGTGCAAATTATCATGACTGCGATATGAAATCACTTTTGGGCATTATATCTGTCTGTGTCTTTTCTCTTGCTGCTTCGGCGGCAGATACGGTCACAATCTCCGGGAAGGTGACGGATTACAAGGGCAACCCTGTCGATTCATGCACCGTGCTTATATACAATCCGGATTTTTCCGAAGCATTTGAAACCTTCAGTGACGCTCAAGGCTGCTATGCTCTTGACAGCATCCCCAAAGGGCGGTATGCTGCCATAGCTGCTATGCGTGTCAACGAGTACCCACGGCTGCTGCAAGTCGCCCCTGAGGACATGAAACTCGAATTTTGGGCATGGAATGTCATTGCCGACCGTGACATTACCCTGAATATCAGGTATGACAAGCTGGAGCTGTACGGCACGACTGCGTTTTTGGAGTATGGCGGACGGCGGGAAATGCTCATCTACACTCGCCCGATGAGCGTTACCAAGGTAATTGCTTACCAGAACTTTGTAGACAAGGCCGACGCTGAGAAGAACTCCATTGTCACTGTGGAGCCGCAATATATGTCCTTTGAGGTGTATGCCGACGGAGAGCCATTGGAAATATACTCTGTCCAGCCGCTGACCATGCAGGACAAGGGCAACAGCGCGGGCAACGATATGTGCTACCTGTTGCAGGTGGAGCTGCCGCAAGACATTTATAACCGCGATGCGCCGTATGAAATAAGGGTGGTGGGACACAATTCGCAGTATAACGAGCATGGCGAGAGTGTCTACTATCTCGAGCCTCCCCGGTACGACTGGAAGAAATAGCAGCTCCCTCTCCCGGGTTAGATCGCCTTTATCGCATGATAAACCTTGTTGTCTGGGAATATTAAGAAAACGTAGAGCTTCAATCGTTGCTCGCTCCACTGTGTAAGGCTCTGCAATGCCCGTCAATCGAAACGAGCAACGCCAGCCCCACGTTGTGCATATAAATATCTCCCGATATGCCTTTGGCCATATCCCAAAGCATACAGGGGAAGGTAAATACGCACCCATAGGACGTAACGTTGCATCTTTTTCCTGATTGACGTTTGAATTTTGCAGATTCTACACAGTCAGAACAAAAGCGCAAATTACGCCTCTTAATATGTCCGCCAGCTGGAACGCTAAGTCGCAAAGGGCTTTCTGCCGAACCGGCATTGCAAAGTTACAAAGTATTTTTGAGGCGGCAACAGTTTCTGCTGACAAATAACATGCTTTCTCATGGCTCTTAAATGAAATAACCATTTGGCGAGTGCGGTTTTACGGGCGGGGAGGGGAGCTAAGTCGGGGATTTTCGCTAACTTAGCGGAAAATTTGCCGCCATGGATAACCAACGACTGTTTCTGCTCGACGCTTTCGCCCTCATTTTCAGGGCTTATTATGCGCTTATCAAGATGCCGCGCGTGTCGTCGGCTGGCTTCAACACGTCTGCCATTTTCGGGTTTGTCAATACGCTCGAGGAGCTGTTGCGCAAGGAGAAGCCCACGCATCTTGCGGTGTGCTTTGACCCTGCCGGGCCTACGTTCCGCCACCTCGCGTCAGAGGAGTACAAGAGCGAGCGGGCAGAGACGCCGGAGGATATAAAGCTGTCGATACCGTACATAAAGCGTATCATCGAGGCGTACAACATTTCGGTGGTGGTGTGCGACGGTTTCGAGGCTGACGACGTGATCGGCACATTGGCCCGTCAGGCGGAGCAGCAGGGTTTCACGACCTACATGATGACCCCGGACAAGGATTTCGGGCAGTTGGTAACGCCGCACATCCTTCAGTACAAGCCCGGGTATCGCGGCGGCGATTTCGAGGTGCGCGGGCCGGAGGAGATTTGTGCGCGTTACGGATTGCAGCGCACCGCGCAGGTTATAGACCTGCTTGCGCTCATGGGCGACAAGATTGACAACATACCCGGTTGCCCTGGCGTGGGGGAGAAGACTGCGCAGAAGCTGATAGCCGAGTATGGCAGCGTGGAGCATCTGCTCGAGGACACGTCGGCATTGAAAGGCGCGTTGAAAAGGAAGGTTGAGGAGAATGCGGAGCAGATACGGTTCTCTAAATTCCTTGCTACGATACGCACTGACGCGCCGGTGACGCTCGATGCTGACGCTTTCCGCGTGTGCGCTCCTGACACGGCGCGGCTTTTCCCGATATTCGACGAGCTGGAGTTCCGCACACTCCGTCAGCGTGTGGCGAAGCGGCTTGATGATGAGGGTGTGGCGGCTGTGGACACACCGAAGAATGGCTTGGCGAGCCAGCCGTCGCTGTTTGATTTTGACAACGGCGCGGAGACGGAAGCTGCTGCTGTTAAGCCTGTCGCGGCGGCATCGGTGGAGGTGCAGGCTGCTGACAGTCCCGAGTCCGTGGAGCGACTGCGCAAGGAGCTTGAGTCGGCACGGCGCGTTGCTGTGGTGGCGGAGTGTGACGGCGACAGCGATATGACGGCTGCGCTTCGAGGTTTTTCGCTTGCATTTGACAGCGGCACGAACTGGCGAGTCGATGTGTCGGCGGCCGATGCCCTCCGGCTGGTGTGGCGTGCTTTCGAGCGGCCTGATGTGCAGATACTTTCGGCAGACTGCAAGCGCGATTATGTCCTCGCTCGCCGCATGGGGGGAGATGCTGCCGGTGCGCCTCTCACAAATTTCCTCGACATCCCCTTGGCGCACTACCTGTTGCAGCCGGAATTGCGACACGACATACCGACACTGGCAGAGGTCTACCTGCACCGCCTTTTGCCTGACAAGGACGCGAGTGCGGCGGCGCGTGCTGTACTTGACCTGACGGGCGTGCTGATGAAGGAGCTAGACGATGGCGGGCTGCGCTGGCTGTATGACGACTTGGAGCTGCCCCTGCTCCCGGTGCTTGCCGAGATGGAGTATGTGGGCGTTGCTATAGATGTGCCGGCTCTGAACGCTGCGGCCGGGGATATGCGCAGCCGAATAGCCGCGCTCGAGCAGAAGATATATGAATTGTCGGGCACGGAGTTCAACATCGGCTCACCCTCGCAGGTCGGCGAGGTGCTGTTTGACCGCCTGAAACTCGATGCCAAAGCCAAGAAGACCAAGAGCGGGCAGTATTCCACTACGGAGGAGATATTGCAGAAGCTCGTGCCGCTGCATCCTGTAGTCGGCAAAATACTGAAGCACCGCAGCTTGCGCAAGTTGCTCTCGACTTACCTGATGGCTCTGCCGCAAGCGATAAACCCAGCGACGGGGCGTGTGCATACTACGTACAACCAGACGGTTACGGCGACGGGGCGCATCTCGTCATCCAACCCGAACCTGCAGAACATCCCTGTGCGCGACGATGAGGGAAGGGAGATACGCCGCGCATTCATTGCCAGCAATGGACGGCAGTTCATTTCAGCCGACTATTCGCAGATAGAGCTGCGCCTCGTGGCGGATTTCGCCGGCGAGCAGACCATGGTCGAGGCGTTCCGCGAGGGTAAGGACATCCACGCTATAACGGCATCGCGCATCTACGGCGTGCCGCTGGAGGAGGTGACGGCCGATCAGCGCCGCCATGCCAAGACTGCCAATTTCGGCATCCTGTACGGCATTTCCGCTTTCGGCCTCGCCTCGCGCCTCGGGATAAGCCGCGCTGCTGCCAAGGAACTCATTGACGGGTATTTCACCACATTTCCTGCCATACGCGACTATATGGACCGTGCAGTGGAGGATGCGCGGCGTGACGGCGTGGTGCGTACAGCCTTCGGTCGGCGGCGTTTCCTGCCTGACATCAACAGCAAGAACCCTGTGGTGCGCGGATATGCAGAGCGCAATGCTATCAATGCGCCTATTCAAGGCACTGCCGCTGACATTATCAAGAAGGCGATGGTTGACATTGACCGCGAGCTGCGTGATGGCGGATTCAAAACGCAGATGATAATGCAGGTGCATGACGAATTGAACTTTGACGTCGTGCCGGAGGAACTCGATGCCGTGCGCGGCATCGTAGAGCGGTGTATGCAGGGCGCGTATTCGGGTGCAGTGCCGCTGACCGCCTCCATAGGTGTGGCTTCAAACTGGCTCGACGCACATTGATGATATGGCATACGCGCTGATATATATCCTCTCATTGTTGCCGCTGCGGGTGCTGTATGGACTTGCTGACGTGATTGCGCTGCTAATGTACGGCGTGATGCGCTACCGCCGCCGTGTGGTGCGCAGCAACCTCGTCAACTCATTCCCCGAATACAGCCCTCGCGAGATACGGCGTGCGGAACGCCGCTTCTACCGCTTTCTCGCCGACTATTTTGTCGAGACCGTCAAACTCGCCTCCATGTCGGAGCGGCAGATGCGCCGCCGCATGAGGTTTGAGGGGATTGAGGCTGTCAATGCCGACCTCGATGGCGGGCGGCACGTGTCGCTCTTTTTGGGACATTACTGCAACTGGGAATGGATTTCCTCGCTGCCGCTGCACCTGTCGCGCCGGTCGCATCCGTGCCAGATATACCACCGGCTGCGCAACCGTGTTTCCGACCGCGTGTTCCTGCGCTTGCGCTCACGCTTTGCCGCCACCTGCGTCCCCATGGACGAGGCTCTGAACGTGCTTGCCGCAGACTGCCGCGCCGGCACGCCCAACATTACGGGCTACATAGCCGACCAGTCGCCCAAATACAACAGTTTGCACCATTTCGTGCGCTTCCTGAACCAGGAAACCGGTGTGCTGACTGGCGTAGAACGCTTGTCGCGCATGGTGCACGCTTCGGCATATTACTGCGAGGTGTCGCGCCCTCGCCGAGGCTACTACGTCTGCCGCTTTGTCAAGATGATCGACGATGCCGCCGCCATGGAACGCTTTGCGCTGACCGATAGGTACTGGCAGATGCTTGAGGCGACCATACGCCGCTGTCCAGAGCTGTGGCTGTGGAGCCACCGCCGCTGGAAACACACCATGGAAGGCTTGCGCCGCCGCTTCCCCGACGACTGGCAACGCCGCCTCACTCGCCTGTAATCTCACGCTGGTTGGTCTTAAGGGCTTTAAGGTCGATAAGGTCACTAATGACTTTAGCAGGAAATGCGTGCAGGGCGTGCCGAAGAGGACACGCCCTGTGTAGATGGTATGTGCGGGGGTGTGGTCAGTCGGTGGGGGTGTCTTCGGGGTAGGTGACGGTGATTTCGTAGCCGTCGCTGTTGACCTCGAAGTTGCGAGACAGGATTATCCCATCGTTGTCGAGGAAATATCTGCCGAGGTTGTCGATGTTGAATGTCGCGGCGAAGTCAAATTCGTACAGGCCGGTTTGCTCGAGGGCATCTGTCGCTCGCGAGAAACTAACCCATGTGCGTGTCAAGATGCCCATGTGGTACTCCTCGTTGGTTGAGGGTACGAAGTTCTCTTTGGCCTTCTGTGTGACGTAGTATTTCCCTTTCATGGGGTATGCATCGCATACTACTTCACGGTTGTATTCCTTGTTGTCAATGGGATATACCGCTTCTGGCTTGCCGTCGCAGGCGATGTGCAGCTCCATGTCGGTCGCCTCGAACTGGTCATCAGTGGAGGTGATCTGGATGTTGAAGCTGGCAGATGTGATTTTCTTTGGTTCGGGTTCCGGATCGGGCTTTTCGTCGGAGCAGGAGGTGAAGCCCGGGAGCAGTGTCAGCGCGGCAGCTGCGAGCATGCCGTATTTCAGAGTCTTCATGGTGGTTGTTATTTGTTGGTTTGTATATGTTGGTTATACTGGTTGCAAAGTTAGGCAAAATATTTTGAAACTGCAAATGCCGTATGTACTGTGGGTGTGAAAAATGTCATTTCTGCATCTGCGCCAGCCCCCATTGTACCATCTCGCGGAGTATGGGTATGAACGAGTCTCCTTTTTCGGTTATGGAGTATTCCACTTTCGGGGGCACTGACGGATAGAGTGTGCGGCATATCATGCCGTCTGCGGTGAGTGTTTTCAGCGTGGCGCTGAGCACTTTCGGCGAGATGTCGGGCAGGGCGTGGGCTATCTCGTTGAAGCGCAGGCAGCGGGTCTCGCCGAGCATGGCGAGGACGAGCAGCCCCCATTTGGTGCTGAAGTGGGATATGACGTTGCGGATTGGGCATCCGCCTGTCCCGGAAAATTTTTTCAGTTTGTCGTTCATTTTTTTCTTGCTGACAATCAGTGTTTGCTACTTGGAAGTAAGCAGGTTACCTGTGGGTAACCTCTTGCAAGTGTCGTGTGGAGGGAGTAACTTTGCACTATCAAAAGGTTATCTGATAACCTTGGCAAAGTTAATATATAATCTGAAATAACGCAAGTCATGAGCGAATTGAAGAAACTGAATGAGGGAGCGAAGTTCTCCCACGGAACAGTCGGAAACCTCGGCGAGTTTGCCGGCAAGGTGTTTGTCAAGGATGTCCTTGGCGAGACATCGTGTGAAATCTCTTTCGGGACGCTTGCCCCGGGCGAGGCGGTGCCGTTCTTCCACAGCCACAAGGAGAATGAGGAGAACTACATCGTGCTGTCGGGCAAAGGCGCGTTTCAGGTCGATGACGATGTGTTCGCCGTTGGCGAGGGTTCTGTGGTGCGCGTGGCCACGGGTTGTGACCGCAGCATCAAGAACACTGCTGAAAGCGGCAACCTGACATATATCTGCATACAGGCACGCGAGGGCTGCCTTGGCGGCTACACGATGACGGACGCTGTGGTTACGGAGCGCAAGTCGCTGCTGTGATAAAGCAGGGACATTGCAGTGATGTTTGCGCAGCCAAGTAGGGACACGGCGTGCC
>DHKE01000040.1 GCA_002404675.1 Porphyromonadaceae bacterium UBA4702
CTCAACGGCGAGAAGCACGTCGCCAAGTAACCCGCATCGACATTCCGACCCTATAGCATATCGGGGGTGCGCATTTGCTGCGCATCCCCGATTGTTTTTCGGCAGGGTGGAACGTGGCATTTCGACATCCCCACCAAGTCTCTGCGATTTATATCGGATGCGGGGTGGGGTCAGTAGCCGTAGTTGGGGACGGAGAGGACTTTGCGGCCGAAGGGGGTAAGCATGTCTACGTCGGGGTAGTACGGCAGCTCGATGACTCCGGCGGCATACGGGCCGATGTCATACGGCTGGTAAACAAATACCAATGCCCGGTCTTTCACATAGAAGTCCTCTGGGACATATATGGCGTTCACGTCGAAGACCATATTGCGGTATTCGTCGGTGTTGGCGACGATGCGGCGCAGGTCTGATGCCACGCGGTCGGCATACTCGCCGACAAACACTTTGTCGAGCGTCACTATCGTGTTTTCAGGAACATAGTATGTCAGGTACCGCTTGCCGTTCATGCCGTGCGCCGCGCCGGCGAAATAGGAATAGAACTCATTGCGCCACACCACGAGGTTCTCGCTCGCATGGCATATAGTCACGTCAACCGACGAGCTGCCCATGTATTTGGTCGAGGTGGGGAGGCTGGTCGGGTGCGTTCCTTCGGGGAGTATCTGCGGCACGCATTTGCCGTCCACTATCTTCACGCCGCCCAGCTCCTCGAGGGCTGCACGCAGGGCGGTTATGTCATTGCCGCCGATGCTTACGGGCATCATGATACGCCGAGCGTCGAGGGTGTACTGCGAGCCGTTGGGGATGTCGAAATCATTGCTCTTGTCCTCGCAAATACGCGAGTACGAATAGCTGCGCAGGGTTATGTCACCGCCGCCTTCAGTCTCGGCGGCATTGCTTTTGCCGCCGCACGCCGCCAGCGACGCCATCATGGCGACTGCCAATATTTTGGTTCTCATCTTCATTTGTATTTTGGTATTACACACTATAACAGCGTCATGCTGCCGGAAGTTGTCACCAGCCTCCGCTTGCACCGCCGCCGCCCGACGAGCCGCCGCTGAAACCGCCTCCGCTGCTGCCGCTGTCAGACAGGGACGAGCCGATTGCCGCTGCTGCGCCGGCTGCTGCGGCTGCCGCTTCGAGCCTCGGTATCTTGTACTGCTCCTCCTTGGTGTGACCGCAGAAACGGCATTTGTAGGTCTTGACACCGATGCCTTGCGAAATGTCGGTAGGCTTGACGCGCACCTCGTCTGACACCATTTCATACGCCACAGTCTTGCATGCCGGACACTCCGCAAACTTGGTCTGCGGCGAGCGGTAGGCATACTTCTCAATTGTATGGCACGCGGGACATTCCCACACGTCGTAGTCAACAGACTTGATCTGCTCCTCGAGGTCTTCAGCCGGGGTGAGGTATGCATTGTCGGCTTTCTCTGAGAGGCGGCGCATCTTCTTGCCGCACTTCGGGCAGCGCAATGGCTTGTTGCGTTTCAGGCGGTAGAGTATGTACGCTATCAGGAACAGCGGCAACGCCATGCCTCCGGAAAACAGAGCCGCGCCGCCGAGCATCACCAGCGAGCCGCGCCATGCCAACGCTTTCTCATACCGGTCTTTGCCGCGTGTCTTCACCACCTTGTAGACAAATATGCACAGCCCGGCGAAAAAGACAATCATAGCCACAAACCACGCCATTTCTTTCAGCGTCTCAATATCCTCCTCGGTAAGGCCTGCCTGTCCGTCAGCAAGTTCCGACATGATTTCATCGCGCACTTCGGGGTTTGTTGCCACAGCACTTATATGCGCGATTACAGCCTTGACACCGCCGTCCACATCCCCCTCTTTCATTCGCGGAAACAAGTCGCCGCGCAAGAGTTCGCTGCAGAAGGCGTCCGTAAACACGCCTTCCATGCCGTAGCCGGTCTCGATGCGGGCTTTCTTGCCGCCCATGTCGATGAGCAGCAGCATACCGTTATCCTTGTCCGTCTTGCCGAGTCCCCACTGCTTGAACAGCTCCGGGGCAAACTCGTCCACTGTTTCGTCGCCTATCGACGGAAGTATTGCGACAGCGATTTCTGCGGTTGTAGCTTTGCGCACCTCGGCAAGCTGTCGGTTGACCTCCGCCTTAGCCTCGGGCGACAGATACCCTGCCGGGTCTGCTACATACTGGCTCCGGTCGGCTATGTTGGGATTCGGCACATCAGCGGGTGTGTACACCTTTTCGCCCCATGCCGTGCCGCCGGCCAGCAGCACGACTGCAAGGAGCATAATCCTGAAAATCACTTTTGTATCTTTCATATCAGTATTGGTAATTCATCATTATACAGCGGGCAGCGTGTCGCCGTTGAGACGGCGGAAGAGGTCGAGCGCATACACGTCGGTCATTCCGGATATGTGGTCGAGCACGCTCTGCAGGCGCACATACTTGTCTGGCGAGGTCACGTCATACTGCCGGGGCACTTTGGCGAGCATTAGCCGCGAGAAATTGCGCTGCGGATGCAGCACCGCCTCTATAAGCGTCTCCATCAGGTATGTCATGATGCGGTTGCCCGCTATCTCCACGTCCACGACATACGGGGCGCGGTATATCTTTTCGTAAGACATAGCCGAGCAACGGCTGTACGCCTCTGCCACTATCGGCGAGGCATGGTCAACGAGCGAGCCTTGGAACTCGCCACGCAGTATGGCATCCTCATTGTCCACAAACACATGGGCACAGTCCTCGACCATCACGCCGATGACCTTGGAACGCAGGTAGCCTATCTGCTCGTTGGGGTCTTCGAGCCGCGCCATCGACTCGTGCAGGTGTCCGCGCTTCTCCTCGGGGAAATAGCCTGTCAACAGCTCCTTGACCTCCTCTGTGGAGAGGATTTTCAGCTTATGGGCATCCTCGATGTCCATTATCTCGTAGCAGATGTCGTCAGCCGCCTCCACGATGTAGCACAGCGGATGCCGGGCATAGCGGCCGTCGGCATGGCGCAATATCCCGAGTTCCGCCGCAACGCGCTCATATATGGGCTGCTCCGAGGCGAAGAAGCCGAACTTGCCCTTGCCGCCGGCGAGCAGCGAGCTGTACGGGTATTTTACTATCGAGGCAAGCGCGGAATAGGTCATGGCAAACCCACCCTCGCGCCGCCCGCTGAACTGGTGCGTCAGTATGCGGAACGAGTTGGCGTTGCCCTCGAAGTTGGTGAAATCAGCCCACTGCTGCTCCGTCAGCCCCTCGCGCAGGTCGCGGCTGCCGTTCTCGCTGAAATATGTGGAAATGGTCTTCTCCCCGGAATGTCCGAAGGGGGGGTTGCCAAGGTCGTGGCTTAGGCACGCCGCCGCCACGATGTCGCCTATGTGCTGGAGCATGTCCACCCACGGTTCGCCGTGGTGACGTTCGCGCAGCCGCAATGCAGCCTCGTTGGCCATCGACCGTCCTACGGACGACACCTCCAGGCTGTGGGTCAGGCGGTTATGCACAAAAATGCTGCCCGGCAGCGGGAACACCTGCGTCTTGTTCTGCAGCCGCCGGAAGGGCGACGAGAATATAAGGCGGTCATAGTCACGCTGGAAGTCGCTGCGCAGGTGGCGGTGCGCGTCGTGGTATTCCTCCAGCCCGAGCCGCTTGTCGCTTATCAGGCGACCCCAGTCCATTGTTCCGTTATCTGGTTTCATCACATGCAAAAGTAATAGTTCTACATTTTGACGACTTGCATACCACAATCCTATCCATAAATCAAGTGCTTCGTTTCTTCAAGCTCGGCGCGGAAATACGAATTTTTCACCGCCGTCTCGTCAACAAGGTCTACCTCCCTGCCAAACAGCCGCTTGAGAGCATTGTAAAAGTCGATAAAGTTGTCCGCATATGAATTATGGTCAACATTCTGGTTGAAGTCAACCAGAATGTCCACGTCACTCTCGGCATTGAACCGCTTGGTAAGCACAGACCCGAAAGCATACAGCCAGCGCACATTATAGCGGCGGCACAACTCTGATATTATGTGGAGGTTGTCGTTTATCAGATGCATCATTCGTTGGTTTGTGGTTACAAAGATAGTATTTTTTCGCCTAACGGCAACCTTTCCACCCGCCATTGGCTGGATTTCTGGCTTTCTTGGCTGCCTGCGAGGCCATTGGCTGCAACATTGCAACTGCGAGGCGCGTTTTCGCCGGCGCAGCGGCGGCAATGTTCCAATTTTCACCCGCATGGAGTGAACTGTCGCTAACTTTGCATCAGAAAACGATAATAACAACACCAAAAACTCAAATGACATGGAATTTTACGACGAATACTACGATGAGTATGACAATGACTTCGGAAGCAGTTACGGCCGTTATGCCGGCAGCTACGCCCAAGACGTCGAGGGTTATGACGACGAAACAATAGACGAAGCCTTCGACGGCGACCCCGAAGCATACTGGAACATCGACTGAGACGTACACACAGCCTGAACAGGCGCTCATTCAACGCTGCGAAATGACGGCACAGCCGTCCACCTGCTGACTTACATAACAGCCGGAGACCGGAACTCCATATATTCACCAAAACAACATTCTCCCGGTCTCCGGCTTTTTCATGGTTTTACAGCGCGACTTTGCGCGTGCGGCCGTCTGCGGTGCGTATGATGTAAACGCCGTGCGCGAGCCCCGACAGGTCAACGTCCGCGCCCCGGCCTACAAGCACTCCGGTAACGGTATACACCTCAACCGCAGCGTCATCGCCGAATACGTCACCGACACCGGTGTTGATGTTGACTATCACATGGCACACCCCCCTCACGCCAGAACCGTCGGCAGCTGTAGCGACAACATTGCACTCGCCGTAATGCACGCCGCGCACCACGCCGTTTTCGTCCACAGTCGCTATTGATGTGTCCGTAGACCGCCAGTTCAGTTTCTTCAGGGAAGCGTTTTCCGGCAATACAGCCACTTCGAGCATCATGCCGCCGCCCTCCATGACCTGGACCTCCTCTTCAGCAAAATTGATAGCCTCGACCTTTACACTGACAGGCATGTCATCAGTCGCCTTGTAGAAATTCTTCCATTCGTCAGCCGCCCGGTACGCTTCGAGCGCGCCGCCCGGCACATGGAGCGTGCATTTCCACACGCTCAGGTCGTCAAACACGCCGGCCGCGCACACCGGCGGCTCTGAATTGCAGCTTGCCAGGTACTCCACGTTTGCGCAGTCAGCAAACGCGCCAGTGCCAATGGACTGCACCGCAGTGCCGAGTTCAACGTGCTGCAATGAGGAGCAGCCGCTGAAAGCCCCTTCTCCTATCGAGGAGATATTGTCGCCCGTCATCACAGTTGTCAGGCCGCTGCAGTTCCGGAACTCATTCGCTTGTATCTGTGTCACCTTTTCGCCAAACATCAGGTCAGACAGCGTGGCATTGCCCTGAAATGCCGATGCCGTGCCGGCATAGCTGATGTTGCCGCCGATGTACACATGCACCAACGGGCAGGAGCTGAAATCGACATTGCTGCCAAAACGCAAAACGTCATCGCGGTCTTGCACGTAAAAGGCGAGCAATCTGTGAAGAATGCCACTGCCAGGCCAGCCTAAGCCGGTCACATTCGGCCCAACGGAAATCTGCTCCACGTTGTTCCAACTGGACCCGAACATGTCGTCTTCGACCTGCCCGGCATTGTCAAAATAGACGATGTTGTAGTTTGCCGGCTTGTCTTGTCTGCCGCCGAAAGCGTATGAGTTGACATTGCGCACAGTCATCTCCACCCCCTCATACGTGACAGTCGGGCCGAGGTTTACCGTCTCGACATCACGGTCAACATATACCACGTCGCAAGTCCTGTCAACAAGGTTGTCCGTAGGCACATACACCACGCCGTCCACCTCAAACATGTTGTGGATGTTCTTGTAAACACGCTTGCTCTTCAGGTCCCAGCTGTCATTAGGCACATAATTGATGAAGGAATATATGGCGTTCTGCATTTCCGGCTGTGTCTTGCCCTGCCATACGACTGCCGTTGCCAGCCACCCCGGCGAGACCGTCGCAACGCCTTTGCCTATGACCATATAGTCCATCGTGGTGCGCTTGCAGAAATCGCCCAGCTTGGTCACGCTGGCAGGCACAACAAGCGAGGCGAGGCGTGAGCAGTAGTCGAAGCAGCCGTCGGGCAACTCCGTCAGCGACTCGCTCAACTTCACGCTTGCCAAGTCCTTGCACGATAAAAAACACCTTTCCCCAAGCGTCGTGACGCTGTCAGGCATCTTGACAGACACCACATTGGACGACACGAAGGCGAAATCGCCGATTTTCTTCAAGCCGTCAAACATCTCGAAGCAATCCCTCATCTCACCCTGGAACTTGCAGTCCGCCAGCGCGTAACTGGCAATCTCCTCGACACAGTCCGGCATCAAGTAACGCTCACTGGTTTCGTAAGCGTCAGGGCAGCGGTACAGCACCTTCATGTCGCGGCTGAACAATACGCCGTCAACGCTCAGATACACGTCACTCAATGCCATATTGATACGCTTCAGCCCGGTAGTGCAAAAGGCATTCTCCTCGATTTCCGTCACCGTGCCGGGGATGGTGACCGATTGCAGCAAGCCGTCACTGGTTGTGAACGATTCTGCACGCAGTTTCTTCAACGCATATTTCCCGCCGTTGTGGCGGATTGTGTCCGGCAGTACCAGATCTTGCGGCAATTCAGCCTCATTGACGCTGACAACTTCCGCGGAGCCGTTCTCCAGCTCATAGTTCACGCCTTCGACAGTCACCTGCTCGCCAGACGCACCAGCGCAAGCAAACAGCATGGCGATTGCCGCCAGCAGCGGCCGCATCACCGCAGGGTAATTCTCATAATTCAATAAACTTCTCATATTCAAAGCCATTCAGGGTTTAACTGTCAGACGGCCTCAACAGCAGCGCAGCGGCCGTCTCAAAATATTGTTTCCGCAAAGTTAACAAACTTTTTCCACACCGCCAAGTCCCCTTGCATCGCACCACGCATCATTCCCGACTAGCCAGCGGCGTGTCGTGTTCCTGCCTGCCGGGTATAAGGCGATGACAGTTTCGCTAATCTGGGGTTACAGCAGCGGCGCTGCAAAGTAGCTTGCACCGCGACCGCCGAGGCTCGTGTAGCGGTAGCACAGCGAGAGGATGAAGCGTTGGAACGGTGTTGCGAGAGTGTTGGCGTATGTGCGGGAGAGGAGCGTCTGCGCCGCTGCAGCATTGCCCTCACGGCGGTAGTGCGCGGCGAGTATGACGCGGCGGTAGTCTACCATGTTGAGCAGATGCCGCTTGCGCGGATGGTCGCTGTCGGCTATACATTCCGAAGCCCGTTTCAGCGCGAGTTCCCACTCGCCGGCTTTGGGCGAGAAGCTGATGCCGGTAATGGACTGTTCCTGCGCATACACATCGGCAAGTACCCGCGCCACCGGCACGATGCGCGGATAGCCGAGCAGGAGGCGCACGCCGAGCTCCCAGTCGTCCCAGACGAGCATGGCGGGATTCCACGCGCCGGCGTCGTTGAAGAATTTGCGGCGCACGGCATACCCCTGTGTGCGCAAAACGGAGTGGACGATGTGGTTGTCCATATAGTTGGATGCAGCCCAGTTCAGCTGGCGTGACGAGCCGCTCAGCGTGTTCAGGCGCGACTGCCACAGCACTATGTCGGCATCGGGATTGACGGAGAACGTGCGCATTGCCGTCTCGGCGAGGTCAGGGCGCATGGCATCATCGCTGTCGAAGAAGCACAGCCAGTCGCTGGTGACGGCACGCAAGCCGCAGTTGCGGGCCGCCGCAGCTCCTCGCTGCCGCTCCTCGAGTATGCTCATGCGCAGCTGCCCTCCAGCGTTCTCCTGCCCCCACTTCGTGACTGTGCGCAGGGTCTCGTCGGTCGAGGCGTTGTCAACGACCACAAGGTGCAGCGGACGGTATGTCTGCGCCTTGATGCTGTCAAGACACCTGCATATCAGGCCGGCGCGGTTGTAGACCGGCACTACTATCGAAAACTCCTCTGCCATATATGTCAGCGTTCCTCTGTCGGGGGCTTGCCCCGGCTTGCAGGACGAAAATTACGGCGTAAAGTTACGATTATTTCGCGGAATATGCCTATCTTTGTGATATGAAAATTCTGTTCATAGGCGATTATTCCAACCTGCACTCCACCCTTGCGCGAGAGCTGCGCCGCCGTGGCAACACGGTCACAGTGCTCTCCGACCGCTGCGGGTGCATGGACATAGATTCAGACATCTACCTGCAGCGCGGCAACTACCCCGGGGCGGGGGTGACATACCTCTACCGGCTGTTCTCGCTGCTGCCCCGGCTGTCGGGATATGACGTGGTGCAGCTCATCAACCCGCATTTCTTCTCGCTGCGCCCCGGCAAGCTGCGCTATTTCCTGCGTGAGCTGCGACGCGCCAACGGCTCGGTGTTTCTCTCGCTGGCCGGCGACGACCATTTCTTCGTCCGCGCCTGCCTCGACCGCGACACGTTCCGCTATTCGGAGTTCCGCATCGGGTATATGCCGACAGAGTTTTCCAAGATGTGTCCGCAGCACGAGCACGGGTATATGCTGCCCTCGGTGCAGCACTATACAGAAGACCTCTACGCCGCCATTGACGGTGCAATGTCAGTGCTGCCGGAATACGACATGGCGGCCCGCCCCATACTCGGCGACAAGCTCGCATATACGGGGCTGCCGATAGACCTTGACGAGCTGACAGCGACACCGCTGCCCGACACCGACAAGGTGCGCATACTCGTAGGGATGCGTTCGCAGTACGTCACCTCCAAGGGGACAGACCACCTGCTGCGCATAGCACGCGAGGCTGCTGAGAAAAAGCCTGGCCTCATCGAGGTCGAGAATGTCGTTGACCTGCCGTGGACGCAGTATCTCGACAAAATACGCAGCTCGCACATTGTCCTCGACCAGCTGTACAGCTACTCGCCGGCAATGAACGCCCTCGACACCATGGCACTGGGGCGTGTGTCCGGTTCGGGAGCGCAGCCGGAATACTATGACATGATCGGCGAAAAGGAGCTGCGCCCCATAATCTCGCTGTCGCCATACGAGCAGGACATCGCCGGCACGCTGTACGCGCTCGCCGCAGACCGCCGGCGCCTCGAGCAGATGGCGGCTGACGGCAGGAAGCTCGTTGAGCGGCACAACGACACGCGCCTCGTCACCGACCGCTACGAGCGGCACTGGGCTAAACACCTCAACCGCGTATGATCTCACCCCGGCTGCAAGTACTGATATGCACATACGGCGCGGCGGGCATACAGCGCATCGCCGCCGCCGCTCATCCTCGCGTCGAGGGGGTGGAGTATGTGGTGTGCTGGCAGCAGCCGGAGGGTGAATTGCCGGTGCCGGAGGAACTGCGCCGCGATGATTTCAGCATATACACGTTCCGCACACGCGGCTCGGGCGCAAACCGCAACCATTGCCTCGACCACGCCTCCGCACCGTTGCTGCTGATGGCCGACGACGACCTGCAGTATACCGCCGACGGGCTGCAAGCGGTGATAGACGCATTTGACAACAACCCGGGCTGCGAAGTGCTTACGTTCATGTATGACACAGACTCCGAAGCCAAGGGCTACCCCCCGCACTCGTTTGACCTGCACCATGCCCCCAAGGGCTATTTTGCCTCTGCCATAGAGATTGCGTTCCGCTCGCGCAGCGTGCTTGGCAAGTTCCGTTTCAACGAGCATTTCGGCGTGAACTGCGACTTCTGTTCCGGCGAGGACGACTTGTTCTTCAATTCGCTGCTCAAAGCCGGGCTGCCCGGGCGGTTCATTCCCCATGCGATATGCTTCCACCCCGGCCCGTCCACCTGCACGCGCCAGAACCCTGACGTGCTGACCGCAAACAAGGGCGCGGTGTTCCTCGGGCTGCATCCGCGCCTGTGGCCGCTGTACATGCTGTCGCACGCGCTGCGCCAGCCATGCGGCGAGCGGCGGCGGTACTGCCGCCTGTGGATAAGCGGCGTACGCCGCGCACGCAGTCTGAACGCGTTCACCCGTTGACTATCCCCTCGTCGCGTGACACCTCCCAACGCTCCAGCGTGTGCGTCTTGCGCGAGAAGTTTGCCCCCACCTTGATGATTCTACGGCCGTCCGCGCGGTACTTCAGCGCATACCCCTTCTCCTCAATCTGCTGCAACGCCTCCTCCGCGCTGCCGTCGAGCTTGAACTCGAAGATGTAGATGAAGCGTCTGGTCCGCAAGGTCATGTCAAGCCGCCCGGCAATATTCATGCTCTCGCTCTCTACGGGATGCCCCAGCAGCAGGGCTATGGTGTGGAACAGCAAGTGGTAGCTCTTCTCGTAATTGCCTACGCCCACAATCATGTATGCCGGGGAGGCTATGACCGCCTGCATCAGTTCCATGAACGAGTCCACCTTTCCCCTTTCCAGCATGTCCAGCATACGCGACACCACCGGCTGCACTTTGTCGCGCTTGAGGGGATGCCCCGCCACTATGCCGGTGCGCAGGGCGGCGCACACTTCGTGCGGCGACAGCATCTTGGCATCGTCAGTGTTGTCGCTGAAGAAACGGCTCTGGCATTGCTCCAGGATGCCCGGCCGCAGCTGCATTGCATTGCACAGTTGCTGCGCCTCGTCCATAGTGAAACCGCAGATGCTCTCATACTTCTTGTCGCGAGAGATGTCGGTCAGCCACTCCAGCGACCCTCCGACCGGGGACTCGGCTATCGGCGTTCCGCCGACGGCCATCATTAACGAGATGCATTCACTTTCCGCCTTGAGCATGTCGAACAGAGCCGACAGCTGCGCCTTTTTGCTTATGAAGCCGCCGGAAGACGACAGCAACGGGGCGTCGTAATTGTCTATCAGCACTGCCACCTTGCCGCCTCTGCTGCTTTCCGCGTGTATCAGCTCTGCCAGCTGGCTTACCCCTGGCTGCGGGTTCAGCCCGGCATACAAGTCACCCTGCTGCGCGCCCCATTTGCGCACATACTGACGCAGGTAGCCGTCGAGCGTGCCTCCGCAAGCGTATCCGCACGCAGACAAGTCGAGGGTGATCACACAATGCTGCTTGTTGCCCCGGGGATAATGTTTCAATCCCTCAAACAGCCCGGTATTGCCGCGCAGCCACTCCGCAAGGGTGGAAACCAGCAGGCTCTTGCCGTAACGCGGCGGACGGCAGAGGAAGTAGTACTGCCCGCGACGCAGGAGCTCGGCGATGCATGCGGTCTTGTCAAAATACATGTAGCCGCCCTCGCGCAGGGTGCGGAACGACTGGACGGACTCGGGGAACTTGTCAGGGGTCGGTATCATCGGCATGGCATTCTGGTTGTGGGTTATAGTTTTCGAGGCGTTGCAAAACGATGGCGGAGGCGTTGAACTGCGGGAAATGGATGGTCAGCGTGTTGTCGCCGTCCATTGTCGCCACCACGTCATGACGGAGCTGTATCCCCTCGGCATCCGTCCACACTGCATCATAGCGAGACCCGGCGAGCGGGGTTAGCCTGCATTTCACCATGCCTGGCCGCCAACGGTTGCTGTTCTGCCTTGCTCCCCCCATATAATACAGGATGTATCCGCCGTTGCCGTCAGTGGTCATGGCGAGTGTATAGCTGCCGCCGGGGCGCATCATCTTTTCG
Organism: Porphyromonadaceae bacterium UBA4702; assembly: GCA_002404675.1. Taxonomy (GTDB): domain Bacteria; phylum Bacteroidota; class Bacteroidia; order Bacteroidales; family Muribaculaceae; genus Lepagella. The sequence goes on from DHKE01000040.1 coordinate 11,574, forward strand.
TCGAGCGACCGCCCGGCAAGCGCCCAATACCCGGCTCGAGGGTCGCCGCTGTCTGAAACCAGTTCGGAGATGCGTGCCACCGGCTGGCGCGTCCGTTCCAAATCGCCGAACACGTCTGCATCCTCCTCTACGGACAGCGAAAGGACTTCGAGACAGCCGCCAGGGTCTACGCCGAGCCGTATGCTGTTGACAGCAAAATCGTCGCCGGCTGCAAATACGCAAATGTCGCGCAGCTCGTCATAGCCGGCGGCAAGGGAAATGTCGCTGCCGTGTCGGCGCAAAATGAGCTGCAAGCGGCGTGTGCCACGGCCGATGCCGCCAGGCAGGTCTATTGTCTGCTCCGCGCCCTCCGCGCCTGTGACGGTCAGCTGCGGAGTCTCGCGCTCAAAACCGGTGATGCCATCGTCAAAGTCTGTCGCCAGCCGCACCGTCACCTCACGACCAGAAGTGTCGCCCAGACACACCTGCCACGCCGGATGCTGCGCGCGGCGCGTCCGCCCCCGGCTGTCGGCATACGAATATTCCGTCCCGGACTTGTTGTGTCGGTTGGCCGCTATCAGGCGCAGGGTGAAGTCTGCAGCCATGGGTGCAGACGGGACAGTCCGCCACAGGCAGCTGTCCGCAGTGTTTGATATGATGCCGTCGCCGCGCTGCTCCTCCATCCACGCAAAGCCGCGAGCGCCGTTCATGTACACCTCGCCGTATGACAAAGCCGCCATCGTCACGGCAGCAAAAGCTGCAAGCACCCATTTCATTGCACCATGTCCCTTATGCCAGTGACTATCCCCGCCAGCGCGAAACACAGTATTATGCCGCCGATGATGCGGTTGACCAGCCACATGGAGCGCAGGTTGAAGTGCGTCCGCACTTTGTCCACAAACGCTGTCACGAGCCACCACCACGCCAACGCCCCGGCAAGTATGCCTGCATAACCGACCAAGTAATGGTAGTACTGCAATTCGGGCGCGAGAAAATTGAACCGCGCAAACAATCCTATTATCAGGAATAGAATCAGTGGGTTGGAGACCGTGAACAGAAAGCCGGTGAGGATGTTCTTGTATATCGACCCGCGGCTCTCCTGCGGTGTCCGCAGCCCCTTGGAGGGGTTGCTGCGCAGCAGGTATACGCCGAAGGCTATCAGCACCGCAGAGCCGACGAGCGTTATGATGCTCTCGTTCTGCTTCAGGAAATCCTCTATGAACGAAAGGCCGAACCCCGTGATGAGGCAGTACAGCAGGTCGGAAATCGCCGCCCCCACCCCCGTGTACAGGCCGGCACGCCGCCCCCGGTGCAGCGCTCGCTGTATGCACAGCATGCCCACTGGACCCATCGGCGCGGAAACAAGCACGCCGACAGCCAGGCCTCGCCAAAGCATATAGAGCAGGTATTCCATTTTCCGCTACGTCTGTTCGTTCATTTGCATACGCGCCTACGCACCGCAGCGTCAGCGCGTTATGATATATCCGCCCAAGGCGGTAGGTTCGCAACGGTAGCGTTGCAGGCCGTATTTGTTGTTGCCATCAGCGGCAGGACCCGAAACCGGCGAGCCGCCGGCCATGGTCACGTCATATCGCGAGCCGCAAACGCCACAGACAGCCTCATATTTGCTCTCGTCGATATGCACGCGCACATCCGAGCGGCACTCCACAGGACACGCCAGGTCATAAGCCAGCGGCACTTGCGTGTCAGCCGTGAACGGGTCCATGCCGCCGATGAGCAGCACCCCGCCGAAGCCGGTGTACGTCTGGTCCGTGTACGGGAAGTTGGACGGCTCGTGCAGCGAGCGTATGAAATAGCGGTATATGCCGAAGCCCGCCACGCCGTAAGTGTTCCACCGCCCCGCGTCAGACAGGTTGATAGTCACAGGCACGGCAGGGATGCGGTCGTCCACCACCGAATTGCACCCGCCCGCGACCGCCGCAGCTACGGTCAGTGCCGCAGCCGCCGGCAAGAAGCGTATCCTCCGCCAGCGCATTGCGGTGTCTGTATTGGTGTTGCTGTGTGTCATTCTGCGGGCAGGTGGCGGAGCAGCTCGCCAAACTGGTTGACCATCTTCTGGAGCGGGCCGTTTACCATCGGACGAAGCATCATCGGAATGTCAACATCCACTTTCACCTGAGCCTCGCAATGGCTGTCGCCCAGAGCCTTGATGTTGATTTCCAGGCTCATCGGGACAGGAGTGTTCTCACCCTCGAAGCGTATCAGCTCCGGGGCGCGGCGTTCAGCGGCACGCAGGGTAAGCGCGCCCACCGGGCCGCCGGTTATCGAGATGCTGTCCTCTGTGAGCTGTATGCTGTCGAGCTGCGCCTTCTGCTCGGCCGTCAGGCTGCCTTCAGGCGCAGCGGCTATGAGGTCACGCAGGTTCTGAGGGTTGGAAAGGCGGTCGTATACCGACTGTGCCGGCGACTGCACTTCCACTTTGTCGCTTTTGTATGTAGCCATATATTTGTCTTCTTTGGAGGTTCGTTATCCCCTGCGGGATTGTGCATGCTGTTAGAATCAGAGCATCTTCTCCTTGTTGGGCACCCACGACGCAGGGTCCTTGCGCCACTCCTTGAGCGTCTCCACATCCTCCTGGCGGATATAGTTGGTGCGCAGGGCAGCCTCAAGCATCGTGCTGTAATTGGAGATAGTGAGCAGCTGGATGTTCTCCTCGCGGAAACGCTTGATCGACACCGGGAACTCGTAAGTGAAGATAGCCGTCATGCCGATCACCTCGCAGCCAGCGTTGCGGATAGCCTCCACAGCCTTAAGCGAGCTGCCGCCCGTGGAGACGAGGTCCTCGATCACAACGACCTTCTGCCCCGGCTTCAGGTTGCCCTCTATCAGATTCTCCAGGCCGTGATCCTTGGGTGAAGAACGCACATAGACGTAAGGGAGGCCGAGAGTGTCGGCAACCAGCGCGCCCACCGCGATAGCGCCTGTGGCAACGCCCGAGATTGCGTCCACGTCGCCGAAATTCTCGATGATCATTCGCGACAGCTCCACCTTGATCAGGTTGCGGATGTCAGGGTATGAGAGGGTCTTGCGGTTGTCCGTGTAGATAGGGGAGTTCCAGCCCGATGCCCAGATGAACGGGTTGTTTGGCTGCAGCTTTATCGCACTGATCTGCAGGAGTTTTTCTGCCAGTATTTCTGCCGGGGTATTCATGATGGTATATTGGTTATATAGGGTTAAATTCCAGGCGGCACGAGCCGTCAGGAGCAAAAAAGTCATTTTTGGCGAGCCCGGCGACGCACTGCTTGCGCCACGCAGCCGCCAGACCTGTCTGCAAAGTTAATAACACGGCGCAAAATATCCAAATCGCAGCCCCCTTTGCCAGCGTTTTTTCGCTCCCCGACCCCGCAAACTGCGAAACTGGCCGCCAGTCAAGGGGGTCAGTCGATGAGGCTCTCGCTGTCAGCTGAATGTCGCGCTGCGTTGTTCAATACAGCCGTCTTGCTCGTGTTGGCATAGCAGTACACGCAAAAATGGCGGCAAGTATTGTACATGCCGATATCCTTGCTTATCATGCAACCGCACATCTTGCGCTGCCCTTTGTCTTTCAGCGCAGCCGCACTCTTCTGCTTCCGGGGAGACAATTGCCCGAACAAATCGCGCTCTGGCAGATGACCTGTATTCAGATAATACACAAACTCCTCGTCATCGGCAAAAATGCGCTTCATCAGCTCGCCGTCAATGCAGCGGTTGTGTTCTATCCCATACTTGTTTAAATCGATGTCCTCTGCACAGGTGGCAAGGGACAAATTCCACCCTTGTTCACCCCATATCTCGCGAAGCCTGACCAGCCCCTCAACGATTTCAAGTTTCTGCGAAGGTGTCATCTCCGCCGTTTCCACATTCTCTTTAGTGAAGCAGTTGGTGTCTCGCACGAGGTTGTTTTGCACCTTGCGGTATGACAACACGTCCACAAAGCTGAAAACCAGCTTGTCGGTGCAGCCTTTCAGCATATTGCCGATTCTCCAAATCCGGCTCAGCAAGTTTCTCGGCGTGATTTCAGGGGTGATTATCAGCGGGTCAAACCGCCACATTACACGCTCCCTGCCTATCAAATTCGACAAGTTGTGGAATGTCTCGACACGTTCCTCGACAGAAGGCAGATTCGGCTCAAAACCCTCGCGAACATAGTCATTCAGCGTGACCTGAAAATAGTAGTGGATGCCTCGCTTGTCAAGTTCCGCAAGGTATGGGATTATAGGCTTCGGATTTTTGGTCCAGAACACGATTGCCTTCGTGTTTTTGAACGACACATACAGCGGCTCTTGGTTGAACGGATTGCGCCAGACACAATACCCCTTAGCCAAGCGGTTGAAAAACCATTTGGCATAGAACGCCGGGATATCCGTTGACCTGCTCGCCGATACTATCACCGGCGCAACAGCATTCGCCCGCTCACCGCTGTCCGTTATAATTGAGGTCCTTTCAATCATGGTAGACTTCCAACAGTTTCTTTTTCAACGCATCCACCCTGTCTTTATTTTCACGAGACCAATCTATATGCAGGCGGTTTCTCTCCGAAAAAAGCCACTTACAAAAATGATCGACCACATCTGCGTTGTTTCTGCGATACTGGCCTTTGTGATCATAATAGTAGCCGCTTCTGTAGCTTCGTTGAAAAGCCATGAATATCTGAACTATTTGCTGTTTGAGGCTGCCAAGTTCATCACAGCCCAAAATCAGAGATTTTGCAGAGTCATCATCTATGATGCTTTTCGGCATTATGCTCTTGCCGCTTGACACGCTGCCTCTAAATGACTGAATGCCAGATTTTACAGACTCAAACAGATTCTGAACAAACGGTTTCTTGTCATCATGCATTTTCAGCCCCTCATTTTTGCTGTCTCTTGAGAGAATCTCTTCCAATCTCTTATATGCCTTATTGCTCTTCTTCCATCCTGCATTTTCATATTTTTCGCCAAGGATATGCAGAAACTGGGACACCGTTGCGTTCTCGCCAGCCTCTTCCAAACAACGTTTTAAAGGTTCCGCCAATTTGTCTTTGCTCCTGTAACTCATTTCGTTGAACGCTGCCATTACTCTCTTTGAAAGAGATTTGACTGAGGTCTTATCGGCGGACTCCGACGTACGCCCTTCATTAGCGAGAGCCTTTGTCTCAGGTGTGTACCCGGGCGGATTCTCCTCAACAAACGACTTGGTGTTGATCGGAGTTCCATGCAGTTGTCCATGGAATTCTTTATATACCTCTGCCACATACTTGCTGTCAAGGGTTAAGAGCAAGTCAGTGAAATCTCTTGTCATGTTCGCAAACCCGGTGAAAGCTCCGTACAGCGCGAATGCCACTCTGTAGTCGGACATCCCCTTGCGCCGCATGAATGACAACATCTTGTCCCATTCATCCCCACGCGAAAGAACAGATACTATTGAGGCAATCAACGTGTTGTTCCAATCGACATCAGCCTCTTGCCCTCTCACGTAGCGACGTATTTCATTCAGTTGCGGTCTTATCAGGCTGTTTTCCCAAGCACTGCCATAGAACCCCTTCGCGATTTTCGCTATCTGGTCTGACACGTCGTCCTTGATCGAACTCATTTTGCCGCCCACCTGTACATTATTGACCAGTTGAACCAGAAGTTCATTCTCCTGTTTGTCAGGCAATATGGATATTGAGTTTAGCACACCCTCGACGACATGGACTTCACCGCTATCTGGGTTCAACAACACCTGTGTTCGCTTGTCATGAAGTTCAAGAGCTTTATGCTTTTGATCCAGCAGCTCAACTACTCGTTCCCCACCCTCGTCAGAAGTGAGTGAGTCTTTTATCGCTTCTGCATCGAGTATATTAGGAATAGTCCACCCATGTTTTCTCGCATCTGCCAAGAATGGATTGAGATTCTGAGATGAAACAATGTATCTGAACAGCCATGACAAGTTTGGGTCATTCTCTTGAAAACGAGCCAACAATTCGGACAATCTTGCTCCCTGTGGTGGTGTATATGAGTGGTTTTCTGATGACAGTATAGCTGCCACCAAGTCTCTTAATTCCATCAGTGTGCGGTATTGTTGGGCAGTCTCTTTTGAAGACGACAGGTTTGCTCCGATGTAGTATCCGTACAATAGACCTTTCATCTTGTTGAGCTGTTTGTCCATTTCCAAACCGCTGACACACAATGGCTGTTGCAGCTTCACACTTGGCATACGCGATTTTTCATAGCGGCTCACGTATATTCCATTCTTGGAGTAGAGAGGGAGCATCTTCGTTTCCTGACTACTGTCTGACAAGGACAACGCTACTCTTTTATCTTGCTCATCGAAGAATATGAATTTTGTATTCCAGGGGTCAATATATATAGTATGGTCACTATATCTGATCCCAGAAGTATCAGCCGATGGGAAATCTTCATCCGTTGTGATTTCAACCATCATCGGGTGGTCTTCGACATCGCTTATCGGACGATCAAATGAAAACGGAGTCTCATAGAGCAAAATCACGTTTTCATTATCATTCTCAGGTATCGTCGTCCAACGGCGGTACCCAAATCCCCGGCGTTCATAGAATGACTTTGGCGAGATGCTTTCGCTGGACAATATATTGTTGAAATTCAGCGAAGATGTAGGGATATACAGTTTCTTCATCATTGGATTTTTTCAGATGTCCTCAATTGATTCTTTGCCCGGCTCAACAGTCTTATATTGACTGGTTGGGATTCTTCTCAACACATCAGGCATTGAACCGCTGTACATGACATATAAATCCTTGTATGTACGTGTCATAGCTACATACAGAGCCTTTCGGTTTCTTTCTGCAGAACTGTTGACGCACGGCAGAAATACAGTCTCAAACTGTAATCCTTTTGCACTGTGATATGTCATCACTTTCGGATTAGTTGTATTGAAGTTCAGATTTTCAACATTGTTGTGCCAGTTATTTGAGTCTTGATATTTCAGTTCATGGTTTACATTCATGTTCGTCAAATATGAACTCACTTGCTTAACGCTTTCATTGTCTGGAAGCAATATTGCAACGTCCTCGAGATCATTGCGGTTGATGATTCGCTTTATTGCTGCGATTTGCTCTTGAGTATTTCCATACTGCAAAACGTATGGAACGGTGTTCCGTATCGGGCTCTTATATATGGCTTCCTCGAACTCAGGCAACCCGACCCCGACATTTTGCACAAATCTCGCCACTGATACTGGAAGCCTGTAATTGCGATACAAGCCCCACTCCTTTGGTCTTTGAGACATCGGTAACATATACCCTATTGCCTCGACAGACAACGTGTCCTTTAGACCCTCGAAGATTGACTGAGCTGTGTCTCCAAAGAAAAAGAAGTTTTTCTTTGTTGCATTGATGAACTCGGATATTTCCTCCTGCGTGAAATCCTGTATCTCGTCAACGATCACATAATCAGCGGACGGACGATGATGTTTATTGGTCCATTCCCAATGATAGTATATGTCATTTTTAAGCCCCAATTCTTTTCTGCCTGAATTCATGTACTGACACAAGGCTTTGGTATAGACAATTATCTCATAATTGCCACCACGTTCTTTTTGAATACGTTGAGCCTTAATCAAGGCTAACACAGACTTCCCGCTCCCTGCACATCCTGAAACAACACAGGATTTATCCAAGGTCGCGGACAGTACTCTGATTTGGTCATCGTCCAATTCGGACTCTCTTACCATCCAGTCTTTTTTCATGCTTTCTGATTTAGTTGGTTATTATCCTCCATGCCACTTTGCTCCTGTCCTCTTTGCAATGAGAATGAGAGACATAGAATGATTGGTTATATCCAGGGTTTCGACCTGCTACAACGAGAGCACTGAAAACTTGCTTATATGAGCGTATGCATTGTTCTGCTCAAATCGTTCTTTTGAAACAAACTCGCATATAGCCTTGAACGACATGATGATGTCATATTTGTCAAGCACTGCGTCGAGGGTTCTCAAGTCATAGAAGTCTTCAATCTCATAATGAAATATATGGTGTCTCAATTCAAACGAGATATGTGTTTTCAGCTGCTTTGCAACCTTTTCAAACAGCCGAAGCGCGTCTTGGTTTCCGTCAAAAGCAAGGACTGACACAGCCTTCACATTGGGCAAATTGTCGTTGACGGCCATAAGCAGACCGACAATCTCACCTCCTGTGCCGCATCCGAAATCAAACACCGACAGCTCATCACGGCTTTTCCAATCGTCAATGTTGTTCCGGAAATAATCGGAATAGATACAGAAAGCCTCCGCGTAACTGCGAGGAAAATATGTACCCAAATAATTGAGCAAGTCCTTTTTGTCCCAATCGATGACCTGCATATCAGAATTGGACCGGCAGTATTTCGCCCCCAAATCACCGAATATGCAGTCGTCCAACCATTCAGGCAATTGCAGTTGCTGTATCATTTCTTTTGTCTACGCAGCCGACTCCCTGCTGTGCCAAATACAAGTATATATAAACAAAAACGTGGAGCCAGTCCTGTC
>DHKE01000085.1:0-262 GCA_002404675.1 Porphyromonadaceae bacterium UBA4702
CGGCACGCCGTGTCCCTACTGTGACCGCATAAACACACCTGATGTGAGTGTAATGTGCTGGAAATCTGCGATTTGATGCGGATTACTTGGTTAAAAAACAAAAAAGTAAGGGAGAGCCTTTGCCACCTCCCGGAAAGTTTGTAATTTTGCATCGGGTAAGTCCTATACGACCAGCTCCCGCGAATCCTCCAGATCTTGACCGAAGCAAAGGTAAGCGGTCGTAGCGGTGCGATATAGTCAGCTTGCCCACCTGCCTCTTTAG
>DHKE01000085.1:342-1160 GCA_002404675.1 Porphyromonadaceae bacterium UBA4702
CGAATCCGACAAGAGGCTCAGAATGTTGCAAGCATCATAAGCGTTGAATGTTTTTCATAATTTTGTTTTGGCGGCGTGTTTGGAAACAGGCATGCCGTTTTTTTATGCCCGTACTTGCCTCATTCTCACCTCTGTAGGGACACGGCGTGCCGTGTCCGCCATGCCAGTCCGCCGTTGGCTGGCTATACAATGACTTCACAATATGAACAAGCGATATTGCTATAACATCACTTTCCTCGTCCGCTCTTCGCGCCGCAAGGAGCAAATGGAGTGGATAGCCCGCCGCATCGAGTTCTTGCGTCATGCGCAGGGGTTCTCCGGCACAGGCGCATCCCTCTCGGTCGTCACCGCCGTCCCGGGCATGTCTGACTACGGCAGGGAGGAAACGAGCATGACCGCACAGTTCACATTCGCCACAGCCGAGGATGCTCGCCGCTGGGGCGACACGCATTTTGTCACCCTCGCCGGGGCATATTCGCGTTCCTTCGGCAGTGACGCATACGCCATGCCGTCAATCATCGAGCAATGGGAAGTGGAATGAACACAGCCGCCTCAGCTGCTGACAGAGAGGCTATACAGTGCTATGACCGCATAATAATGGGCATAGACCCCGGCACTAACGTCATGGGCTACGGGCTGCTCGGCGTGAAGGGGAAGAAGCCGGAGCTGATAGTTATGGGAGTGGTACAGCTGTCGCGTTTCGAGAGCCATTACCTGCGGCTCAACCGCATTTACCAGCGTGTCACCTCGCTTATAGAGCAGTATCTCCCTGACGAACTTGCCATTGAGGCCCCGTTCTTCGGCAAGAACGTGCAGTC
>DHKE01000085.1:1175-6574 GCA_002404675.1 Porphyromonadaceae bacterium UBA4702
GTGCAGTCGATGCTCAAGCTGGGGCGTGCGCAGGGGGTTGCCATTGCCGCTGCGATAGCCCGCGACATCCCGATAGCGGAATACGCGCCGCTGTCTATCAAGCAGTCTGTCACAGGGAGCGGCAGCGCCGACAAGCAGCGTGTCGCGAACATGCTCAAGCACCTGCTGAACATACCCGACGATAAAATGCCGCACCTGCTCGACGCCACAGATGCCCTCGGGGCGGCGTTGACGCATTTCTATGAGACCGGCAAGCCGAAAATCGCCGGCGGCGCTGCAAGTTGGGAGGAGTTCCTGCGCAAGCATCCCGAGCGCATCGCCCATCGCTGCAACAAATGACAGCTAACGCTCCGGCGCGGCGTGCGGCAAATGTAGGGACGCACCCTGCCTGCGTCCCTACATTTCACTTACAGATAGCCGTGTAACCGAAATAAAATTGTAATTTTGCTATATGAATGACCTTACTGTATCAAATGTCGAGCGGCAGAACGTGTTGAATAACCGCTACGCTGTGGATGCTCTTCAGGAAAATCTTGGTTTTACCGGGATGCTTTTTGAAGGAGAATACCGTTTCACGAAAAAAATGGTAGCAGATTTTTATGAGGTTGAAGAACGCACAATCGAGCGGCTTTTAGAGGAACACGGCGATGAACTTAAACATAACGGCTATGTTTTAAGTAGGGGTAAGCAGCTGAAAGAGTTTAAGTTGCAATTTGCTCCCGTCATAAATGTCAGGAGCAAAACCACTCAGTTGGGACTGTTCAGTTTCAGAGCGGTTCTTAATGTGGGTATGCTTTTGACCGAAAGCGAGAAAGCCAAACTGGTTCGTGCCAGAATATTGGATATAGTAATCTCTACCATCAACATGAGAGCTGGCGGCGGGACAAAGTATATCAATACTCGCGATATTGATTTCATCCCAGCTGCCATTGAAGAAGATAATTACCGTAAAAACTTCACGAGAGCGGTAGGAAAATGCGTTAAAGGTCACGATACGTTCAAATACGCCCAGATTACAGATCTTATCTACCAAGCTGTTTTCAAGGAAAAAGCGAAAGAATATCGTGCGTTGTTGCGTCTTGGCAAAGATGATAATGTGCGACGGACTCTCTATGCCGAGGTTCTTCGCTGTATTTCTTCTTTTGAGAACGGGATAGGTTTTGCGATTGAGACGGAATATCAAGCAAATGGAGGAGTCCCTCTTTCGTTTGACCGTGTGAAAGAACTCATCACTGAGCAGGAACAGTCACCGGCCATGCAACCGTTCATCTATGATGCTCGCACCAAGATGTCATCTCGTGATATAGCTTTCCGTGATGTATTCCACAATAACATTGCAGGCTATCTTCGTGCAGTAACTCCAGAGGAGTTCGACCGTTTCATTGGAGATAAGTCTATCGACTTCGATGAAATAATGCAACTTCCGGAGAACAAGGAGGTGCTAAAACGCCTAAAGCAAGCTGAAGATGAGTGAGGAATTGAAATACATTGACTACGATGAAGCGTTGAAGGTCTACCGCAAGACGGTGGATGCCAGCGGTGGAGGTCTGCAAGGGGTAAAGGACGAGGGCGGCATACGTAAGGTCCTTGACTTCGTGCAGAATGACCTGTATTATCCGACTTTCGTAGAAAAGCTGACATATCTTGTATTCGGCTTATGCACCGGTCATTATTTCGAGGATTCCAACAAGCGGGTGGCATTGACCATAGGGGTGTGGTTTCTTGTTCACAACGGCCACTATTGGCACGCCTATAATTTCTTGCAGTGCATGGAGGCTGTCATCTACCACGTTGCTGCCGGGCGCATTGGCAAGGATTTGCTCCAGCGCATCATTGGGTGCTATATGGCTAACGAGGATTACTCCGAGTCTCTGAAACTCGAAATCATACATGCAATTGAAAATAAACAAGTCGGAATAGACGAGTAATGCGGAATGTGTCTCTGCTGTGCCGGGTATGTGCCGAGGGCAATTAACCCAGCTCGCGGAGGTTGCAACGCGCCAGCGTGCCGTCGCTGCGCCGCAGGTGCATGCCGTTGCCCCGGCAGTAACGCCACATCTTGCACTCGGCGCACTCGCCGGTGTGCATCCACTGGCGGTCGCGGTATTGCCCGAAGCGGTTTTCCCACACGTCCCAGAAGTCGTCGCGGTATATGTTGCCCTGGTGGTAGTCAGAGCGTATCGAGGCGCAGCCGGAGATAGAGCCGTCGATAAGCACTGACGCCACGCTCACTCCGGCCTCGCAGTGGTAGAAGCCGTCGCGCACCTCCCCCTCGTATGAACCCAGGAAGCCCTCGCAGCAGTATTGCACGAACATTTCGCCGCGCTGCCGGCGGTCGCGTATGAAGTCGAGCAGATAGCGGTACTGTTCCGTGGTCAGCGACAGGTCTTCGCGTCCTGCTGCGCGTCCCGATGGGAAGATGGTGAACAGCCGCCATGCCCTTGTGCCGGTGGAGAGTATGAGCCGCTCGATTTCAGGGAGGTAGCTGATGTTGCGGCTGTTGACGCACGTTATCGCGTCATACTCCACATCGCCGCACCGCGACAGCAGCGACAGCGCGGCTACGGCACGCAGGTGACTCCCCTTGCGCCCGCGTAGCCAGTCGTGTTCCTCCTCCAGGCCGTCAAGGCTGACGGCGGCGGCACGCAACCCGGCGCGGCGCAACCGGTCGAGCCGCCCGGCAGTCAGGGCATAGCCGTTGGTGACTATCCCCCACGGGTATTCGCGGCGGTATATCTCGCGCCCGACATCCTCGAGGTCGGCTCGCACGAGCGGCTCGCCCCCGGAGATGATGACCATGACGCGGTGCGGGTCAACGTGCGGCGTTATCGAGTCCAGGACACGCAGGAAGTCCTCCGCAGGCATGTCCGGGTCGCCAGTGCCGGCGGTGCAGTCGCTGCCGCAGTGCAGGCAGCTGACGTTGCAGCGGTGCGTGCTTTCCCAAAACAGCTGCCGCAGCGGATGCTCGCGCACCCGCATGGCATACTGCATGCGCCACGCCTCCAGCGCGAGGCGGCGGCGCAGAGTGAGGTGTGAGGCTGGCGGCGAGTGCTTCGTCATTTCTTCTTGCCGAGGCGGAAGTCGAAACGCTTGTCGCGGTTCTCGACTACTTCGTCCACATCCACGTCTACGGAATCCTTCTCCAGCGTCGTGTTTTTCGGGTCAACCACGAGGCGCAGGTCGCCGGTGATGACAGACTGCCGCTGGCTGAAGTATTCGCCGTCCTTGCCCGTGCGCAGCGTGTCCTCGGTGACATAGCCCTGCACGCCGTCGTTGCTGCGGACTATCACGTCTGCGCCCTCGACAGGCTTGCCCTCGCTGTCGGTGACTGTCCCCACGATGCGGTATGATGCCTGCGGTATGCCGTACATCAGCATTATCTCGTCCATCTTGGCCGGCTCGTTGCTGTTGTCCTTGACCGCCTCCTTGGCGGTGTGGCGGCAGCTCGAGAACCCGAGCATGGTGATGATGCCCGAGAGTGCGCCAGCCACAAGGTGGCTCACCTTAATCTGTACTTTTTTCATGTCGTTCAGTTGTTATTCGAGTGAATAAACGATCTCTTTTATGTCCCCGGCCAGCTGCACCGCCGTCCTGTCGCTTGCCGACAGGGCCGCTGCGGGTATGAGCTTGCCGAAGATGATGCGGTATTTGCTGCCCCGGGCGCGTACCAGCTCGTCTGGCAGCAGTATCTGCTCGAGGTTCACGCCGATGCCCAGCCGCTTGCGCCACCGAGCCGCTCGGTAGAACCGCCGCGTGTTGAACGCATCGAAGCGCACCGGTATTATGTCGCGCCCGTACTCTATGGCCTTGGCAACGAATGCCTTGTGCCATGTCAGGTCGCGTATCGAGCCGTCAGGCTGCAGCCGCGACACCAGCCCGGCGGGGAATATGAGCATCTGCCGGCCGGAGGCGTATGCCTCCGCTATTTCCGCTGTCGCCTTGCGCCCCTGCGCCCCGAACTTGTTGATGGGCAGGAACACGTCGCGCAGCGGCTCTACATTCATCAGCATGTCGTTGACCAGGAAGCGTATCCCCTCGTCGCCATAGCGGCTGCCGAGCACAGCTATCAGCGAGATGCCGTCCATGCCCCCGAGCGGATGGTTGGAGGCGAAGATGAACCGCCCCTGCGGCGGTATGTTCTCCTCCCCCTTGACCTCAACGCTTACCTCCATGTCGTGCAGCACCGCCGCCGCAAATTCGCTTCCGCGGCGCGGGTAGGTGCGCCGCAGTATCCCGTTCAGCTCCTCCTGACGTATCAGCCGCTCGACGGCCCGCAGCAGGAAGCGCGGAATGAAACGCATCTTGCGTGCGCCAAGCCGCGCTCGCAAGATGCCAGTGAAATCTATTTGCAACGGCCCGTCCTGTGACATGGCTTTGACAAACGTATGTGTGGCGATTATTTCAGGTCGGCGGGGGTGGCGAACAGTTCAAGGGAGCCGCCGTCCTCGCTGACGAGGCGCATGATGATGTTCGTTTTCTCCTCGACAAGCGCGTTGATGAACTCGGCGGAATCGCTGTCGCTCTTCAGGCCCTGCACAAACTCCTGTTTCATCGCGTCTGTCGGCATTGCCTGAAGGTCAGCTGCGCTGGCTCCGGGGATATTGACAGTAAACACCACAGCGTTGCCGAAGGGTGTCTCCTCGTATGTCACGAGCTCCATGCCGGCCTCCTTGTTGGCCTCCTGGATGAACGCGCTGATGGTCTCGTTGGTCGGTGCTGCAGCTGCGCCCATGAATATCGACAGGACGATGCTGACTAAGAAACTGAGGTTCATAGTGTCGTGTGTTTATGTGTGTTGTGTGTGATTACTCGAAATCGTCGGCAGTGAACGGGATGTCGATGTACGCGCCGTCGGAAGTCATCAGGCGGATGACCAGGCTAACGCCCTCCTCAAACAGGTCGGCGATGCCCTCTGCCGTGTCCTCGTCTTCCAGCAGGGTTGCAACATACTGCTCGCGGAACGCATCCACGGGATAGTCCTCCAGCGCGGTCTCGTCGCCGTCCATGTACAGAACATACACTACGGCAGCACCGTCGGCAGTCTCTTCGTAGGTTGCATACCCCTGTCCCTCGAGTTCCGTGTTGGAAGCCTCGATGAACTCCTGGATGTCAGGATTGCTCGGTGTCGCTGCGGCGCTCATGAAAAGGGAGAGTGCCAGACTCAAAAGTAGATTCATAGTCTATCGTTTACGGTTAATAACGGCAAATTTAGCAACAATCCCCGTAATACCCAAATCCGCTCCGCGTTTTTCGTTGTTCAATTCCGCTGAAATGTTGTCCGTATTCCCCACAGCGGACGCGGCGTGTGTCATATGTTGGGACGCACCCTGTGTGCAGCCGAGGTGCTGATTGCACAGCCGAAGTAGGGACAAGACGCGCCGAAAGCACTGAAAAAGTAC
>DHKE01000033.1:0-5819 GCA_002404675.1 Porphyromonadaceae bacterium UBA4702
GCGGCGACGGCGGCTTCGGCTCCTTTGTTGCCGAGGCTTCCGCCGGCCCGCTCCTGAGCTTCCTCAAGGCGGTTGACCGTCAGCACTCCGAAGATGACTGGCACTCCGCCGCGTGCGTTGATGTCGGCGATGCCTTGCGTCACTCCCTGGCATACGTAGTCGAAGTGTGGCGTGTCGCCGCGTATGACGCAGCCGATGACGATGACCGCGTCGGGGCTGAGCGCGTCGATGGCTGCTGCTGCGGCGTTGACGAGCTCGACTGTGCCGGGCACTTGTAGGCGTGTTATGCGGTCGTCGGCGACACCGGCGGCGTGGAGCGTGCCGATTGCGCCGTCGGTGAGCGCGCCGGTTATGGGCGCGTTCCACCGGGCGGTGATGATAACGGCGCGGAAGTCGCCTCCGCGTGCCGGCTTGGGTATCTCGAGGGTTGTGCCCTCGGTGTTGAGTATGGTTGACATTCTGGGGTCGGTGTTACTTGTTTTCGGGCGTTGCGGCTGCGTTGCGGTTGCCGGCTGCGGTGCCTCGGGCGATTATCTTGGCCATTTCCTCGGAGATGCGTTGCTTCTCCTTGCGGGCCTTGTTCTTCTTGTCGGTCAGCGAGAGGCGGTGCAGGAATATCTTCCATTTGGGTTCCTGGAGGATGTCCTGGTCGATTATCTCGATGAGGGCGAGTATGTCTTCCTCAAGTTCGATGGTGCCGAGGGTGACGGCGTGCGGGAGAATGGCGTTGAGGAGGCGTTTTGCGCGGGGGCGCATCTGGCGCATGCGCATCATTATCTCTGCCATTTCGATTGTCATCTTGACTTCGCGGCGTGTGACGCGGCCTGTGCGTTTCTTGGAGAACTTGATGGCTTCGGCGTAGAATTTCATGGCAGCGCGGTATTCGCCGGACGAGGCCTGTAGCTGCGCGAGCTTGCGGAGCGAGTCGACGAGCTTCTCGGTGGCGGCGACCACTCCGGAGTTGACTTTCTCGTACAGTGCGCCGGTGTGTATCTGCTGCTTGGCGAGCAGGTCGATTGCTTTCTTGCGCGAGCGCAGCACTCGGGTCGAGAGCTCCATGGCGAGGATGTGCGCCGGGGCGAACCGCTCGCTGTCCTCGGCGAGGAGCTGGTCGAGGACGCGGAATAGCATTTCGAGGTCTTTCTCGCACTGCCGGAAGTCCTTGAGCGAGAAGTGTATCTCGGTGAGGTCGAAGAGGACTGTCAGGAGGAGTGCGCGGAACTCGGTGTTCTCGAAGTCGGAGAAGTCGCGCATGGTTCGCAGGGCCTCGACGGTGCGTTCCATAGCGTCCATGAAGCGGGCCTCGCCCATGAGCTGGCGGGCTGTCTGCCGGCAGCTTTCGGCTGCCCTCATGATTTCGGCGTCTGCCGGTGTTTTCTCGACTTTGGCGTAGTCGAGGGGTAATTCCAAGAGAGTCATATTCGGGAGAAATTAAGTGTTCATACTGTTGCTGAGGGGAGGGGTGTCATTTTGCGGCGTTGCGCTTGGCTGTCGCGCCGAGGTATCCGCCGTGGTGGCGTTTTGCGTATTCGGCTGTTGTGAAGCCGATAGCGTCCATCACTCCTACCACGAGGACATCGCCCATTACGGTCATCATCGTGGTTGAGGTGGTGGGTGTCAGCCCGAGGGGGCAAACTTCGGGCGCTCCGCCGGTGTGGAGTGTCACGTCGGCGCGTGCGGCGAGCTGGCTGTCGGCGTTGCCTGTAATGACGATTACGGGTATGCCTGGGTTGAGGTTGTTTGCCAGGTCAACGAGCTCGAGTATCTCGCGGGTCTTCCCGGAGTTGCTGAGCAGGAGCATTATGTCGTTTTGCTGCAGTATGCCGAGGTCGCCGTGCTGCGCTTCGGAGGGGTGGAGGAACACGGAGGGCGTGCCAGTTGAGCAGAAAGTGGTGGCGATGTTCATGGCTATCTGTCCGGCCTTTCCCATGCCGGAGGTGACGAGCTTGCCTCCGCACCGGTTGACGTGTTCGACTATCATGTCCACGGCCCGCTGGTATCCGTCGGTGACGGGTATGCTGGTGATAGCCTTTGCCTCGGCGGCTATGATTTGGCGCATCAGTGTCTGCACTCTGTTGTTCATGGTGTTTATGCTGTGTTTGGGGTTGTTGTGTTTGGGGTTGTTTGCCGGTCAGGCCTCGAGGCTTCTGCCTTCGTATGCTTCGAGCTGTCTGCGCCATTCGCCGCTTACGGGGGTTGACTTGTGTGTGTCGGGGTCGAAGCTGACCATTACTGTCTCGCATACTGACATCACGGTCATTTCGGGCATTTTGACGAGCATCTGCTGCAGGCGGAAGCTCTTGTCGCGTATCTCCATGCAGCGGGTGTACACCTCAATGCTGTCGCCGAAGACGATTGAGTTGACGTATGCGCAGTTGACGTTGACGATTACGGTGTCTACGCGCTTCCAGTCCATCGAGTCGCCGCGCACGGCCTTGAAATAGTAAGCCTTGCCGGTGTCGTAGAATGAGAAGTATACGGTGTTGTTGAGGTGTCCGAGGATGTCGATGTCGTTGAAGCGCACCATCACTGGGGTGTGGTGGCGGAAGAGGGAGATGTCGGGTATGTTGTCAGTTTTCATTCTATTAAGTTCAATGTTTCTGGCCGTGTATATGTTCATTCGCGGCGGCTGGTGTCGCGGCGGCGATGCCTCCGATGAACCGTATTTCTGTCACGACGTTGCTGCCGAGGGCCTTGTTGATAGAGGCGGCTATCGCGGAGCGCATCATGGTCAGCTCGTTGCGCAGCGAGGGCTTTTCCACGGGGATGTGCATCACCGCCCCCCGGAAGAACGGCTTGCCGGTCATGGCGGCGATGTGCTGTCCCATCACGCGGGGCCATAGAGCCTCGGCGCGTCGGCGCAGCAGTTCCTCCTGCAGCTCGCATTCGTTGATGGCCTGTTCCAGCACTTCGCGTATGCTCTGCGGCTCTGTGCGTTTCATGGCTGCGTGTTGGTTATGGGTGTGAACTTGCCGTCCTCGACCTGCCACATGCGGTATTCGCCGCCGATGCTTGCGACAGTTTCGTCGAGGTGCTTGCGGTTGGTGTCGGTGACGAGTATCTGCCCGAAGCGGCCGTGGTCGCTGACGAGGCTCATGATGCGGGCCACGCGCGAGGTGTCGAGCTTGTCGAAAATGTCGTCGAGCAGCAGCAGCGGCGTCTTGCCGGTGTGTGCGCGTATGTAGTCGTAGACGGCGAAGCGGAGGGCTATGGTGAACGTCTTCATCTGGCCCTGGCTGCCGATGCTGCGCATCGGGCTGTCGCCGAGCGTCATGTCGAGGTCGTCGCGGTGCACTCCGGCGGAGGTGTAGCCGAGCGACTGGTCGCGCATGCGGTTGCGGTCAAACAGTTCATGCATAGTGGTCTGGGCGAGGTTGCTGCGGTATCCGATGGCTGCCAGCTCGCCGTCGGCGGCGACAGCGGCGTAATGCGCCGCGAATGAGGCTGATATTTCCTCTGTCCAGTCGCGCCGCCTCCGGTAAATTTGCGCGGCAGCGTCCTCCATGGCCTGTTCTATCGACTCGTACAGCAGCGTGTCGCTCACACCGGCGCGAAGCATCGAGTTGCGCGAGGTCAGGGCGCGGTTGTAGTGCATCAGCAGCGGCAGGTAGGAGGAATCTGTCTGTGAGATGACCATGTCCATGAGCCGTCGGCGTTCCTGCGCCGAGCCGCGTATCAGGTCGGAATCGTCGGGCGACACCGTCACTATGGGGAAACGGCCGATGTGGCTGGAGATGCGGTCATACTCCTTGCCGTTGAGCATCAGCTTCTTGCCGCGTCCGGCGACGATGCCGCAGCTCACGGTGTCGCTGTTGGCGTGGCCGGTGTCATAGATTCCCTTGACGAGCAGCCCGGAGCAGCCGTGGCGTATGAGCGACGACTCGGCGACGCTGCGCACCGGGCGCGTGAAGCTGAGGAAATGCACCGCTTCGAGCAGGTTGCTCTTGCCCATGCCGTTGGAGCCGAGCAGGCAGTTCACCCCGGGGCAGAAGTCCATGTCCGCCTCGGCTATGTTCTTGAAATCAGTTATGACCAGATGTTGCAGCCACATGGTGTTGTCTTGCAGTAGTTTGCCGTGTCTTCGGGGTCAGTCTTTCTCGCCGTAGGCGAGGTCTCCGGCATCGCCGAGGCCCGGGACTATGTAGCTGTGTTCGTTCAGGCTTTCGTCTATCGCGCCGGCCCAGACGGTCGTCTTGTCGGCGGGGAAGTGCCCGCGCACGAAGTCGATGCCCTGCCGCGAGGCGATGACGGAGGCGACGTGTATGTGTGCCGGGTTGCCCTTGGTGAGCATGGCTTGGTATCCCAGCAGCATCGAGCTCCCGGTGGCGAGCATCGGGTCAACGAGCAGCAGCGTCTTCCCTTCGATTGAGGGCGAGGCGAGGTATTCCACCAACACGTCAAAGTCGTCTCCCTTCTCGTGGTAATGGCGGTATGCGCTCACGAAAGCGTTCTCGGCGCGGTCGAAGCAGTCCAGAAACCCCTGGTGGAGCGGCATTCCGGCACGCAGTATTGTCGCGAGGACGAGCTGCTCGTCGCACTTCTGGCATACGCACTTGCCCAGCGGTGTCTGTATTTCGGTGTCGCGGTAACGCAGGTGCTTGGATATTTCGTATGCCATGGCATGGCCGATGCGCCGCAGGTTCTCGCGGAAACGCAGCGGGTCTTTCTGTATGCCGACCTCACGGAGCTCGAGCATGTAGCGGCTCACGAGGCTCGGGGTGTCGGCAAAGTTGATTACTTTCATAACGTGCATAACTTATCAACGTACAAAAATAGCAAAAAATACGGAGATGCGCTATACCCTCCCGAAAAAACGCCCTCGCGGCAACCGCATCTCGGCTCGCCTTGGGCCGCCAAACCGGCCAACTGCCACAGTGAAAAACCGCCAACTGCCACAACGCGCTTCATATTTCCTTTGGTAATCAATTAGTTGTGAATTTGGGCGAAGTGTGGCGGTTTTGATGAAAAAAACAGCCCGGAAAATAATCCGGACTGTTGTATAATTACGCTATGCGTGCGGGTCAGAGGGCTTTGCCGTCAGAGCCGAGCACGTTGATGATCTTGTGCTTGTAGAGGCGTTCCATCTCCTCGCGGGCCGGGCCGAGGTATTTGCGCGGGTCGAACTCGCCGGGCTTGTTGCTGAGCACTTCGCGCACAGCAGCGGTCATTGCCAGGCGGCTGTCTGAGTCGATGTTGATCTTGCACACGTCCATCTTGGCAGCCTTGCGCAGCTCGTCCTCGGGGATGCCGATGGCGTTGGGCATCTTGCCGCCGTACTTGTTGATGGTGTCAACATATTCCTGAGGCACTGACGATGAGCCGTGGAGGACAATCGGGAAGTCGGGAAGCTTCTCCTCAACCTTCTCGAGCACGTCGAATGCCAGAGGCGGCGGCACGAGGCGGCCGGTCTCCGGGTCGCGCTTGCACTGTTCGGGAGTGAACTTGTATGCGCCGTGCGAGGTGCCGATGGATATAGCAAGCGAGTCGCAGCCGGTCTTGGTGACAAACTCGATTACCTCTGCGGGGTTGGTGTAAGTGTGATGCTCGTGGCTCACCTCGTCTTCAACGCCGGCAAGCACGCCGAGCTCGCCCTCTACAGTCACGTCATGCTGGTGCGCGTATTCCACGACTTTCTTGGTCAGAGCCACATTCTCCTCAAAGGGAAGCGCGCTGCCGTCGATCATTACGGACGAGAAGCCGTTGTCGATGCAGTCCTTGCAGAGCTCGAAAGTGTCGCCGTGGTCCAGGTGGAGTGTAATCTGGGGATGTTCCCAGCCGAGTGACTTGGCATATTCCACAGCGCCCTGTGCCATGTAGCG
>DHKE01000033.1:5863-38739 GCA_002404675.1 Porphyromonadaceae bacterium UBA4702
GCGTGCGCCTTTCGATACCTGGAGTATCACAGGCGACTTGGTGTCGGCGGAGGCCTTGATTATGGCCTGGAGCTGCTCCATGTTGTTGAAGTTGAATGCCGGTATGGCATATCCGCCATGTACGGCCTTGGCGAACATCTCGCGGGTGTTGACCAGGCCCAGTTTCTTGTAATCTACCATAGTAATTGTGTCTTACGTGATCTCATTTATCCTCATAACAACAAGGACACGGCAAAGTTAGCAATAAATGGCTTATAAGCCGCTCCTTTTTTTATTTTTTTCGCCCCTGTAGCTGCCAGGGCGGCAAAAACTGGTGTCGGGATTGTCTGGCAACGGCATTTTTCATACGGCGGCAGCGTCAGCCGGATTGGGCAGCGTATGCCCGCGGCGATTTGCCAGCTCGCGCAATTTTTCGTATTTTTGCCGAAACAACCGTTTTCGCTATGAAAATATTCAATTCCGAGAAGCTTCGGGAGATCGACAAGGCGACGTGCGAGGCTCAGCAGATAGATTCTGTCGAGCTGATGGAGCGTGCCGCCTCGGCGGTTTCCTACGAGATAATATCACGCTTCCTGCCAGGGCAGCGCATCGTTGTCGTTGCCGGCCCGGGCAACAACGGAGGCGACGCGCTGGCGGTGGCGCGTATGCTTATAGAGCAGGGTTACCGCAAGGTGGAGGTGTTCCTGTTCAATGTCACCGGCCGGCTTAGCCATGACTGCGAGGTGGAGCGCAAACGCCTCATAGCCATTGATGCGGTGGATTTTACTGAAATCGAGAGGGAGTTCAACCCTCCGTACCTCAGCGAGGACGACGTGGTCATCGATGGGCTGTTCGGTTCGGGGCTGAACAAGCCCTTGCAGGGCGGGTTCCGTGCCGTGGCGCGGCTCATCAACGAGTCGGGGGCGTATGTGGTGTCGATTGACGTGCCGTCGGGGCTGTTCGGCGAGTGGAACGACCATGTTGTGCTGCGTGATGTGGTCCACGCCGACCTGACGCTGACGTTCCAGACTCCGCGCCTGTCGTTCTTTTTCGAGGAGAACGAGCAGTGTGTGGGGGAGTGGAAGATACTCGACATAGACCTGGACGAGAACACGATACGCAAGACACAGGCTGACTTCACGCTTGTCGAGTCCCGCAACGTGCGTCCGCTGCTGCGTCCGCGCCGCAACTTCACGGGCAAGCGCGACTACGGTTCTGCCCTCATCATGGCGGGAAGCCTGGGCATGATGGGCGCGGCAGTGATGTGCGCACGTGCCACGCTGCGCTGCGGCGCAGGCCTCGCCACTGTCCATTCCGCCCGCTGCGGCATGCCGGTGCTGCAGACGGCTGTGCCGGAGGCCATGTTTGAGCCGGACAGCAACGAGAACTTCATCGCCGACATGAGCGTGCACCACAACCATCAGGTGGTCATGGCCGGGCCGGGGATAGGGACGCGCGAAAAGACCGCCACCGCCCTTGCCGACCTGCTCAAGAAGGTGAAGTCGCCGCTGGTGCTTGACGCCGATGCGCTGAACTGCATAGCGCAGCATCCGGAGCTGCTTCAGCTGCTGCCGCCGCAGACAGTCATCACGCCTCACCAGGGGGAGTTTGACCGGCTTTTCGGCGAACAGCAGACGGCGGAGCAACGCCTGAAAAAGGCTATCGAGATGGCGCAGTACTACAATATAATAATAGTGCTAAAGAGCCACCATACGGCGATAGTGCGTCCCACGGGACGTGTGTATTTCAACTCGTCGGGCAACCCTGGCATGGCGACTGCCGGCGCGGGCGACGTGCTGACGGGCGTCATAGGCGCGTTCATCGCGCAGGGCTACCGCCCTGACCTGGCGGCGACCATCGGCGTGTACATCCACGGCCTCGCCGGCGACTTGGCAGCAAGCGAAATAGGGCAGTTCGGGGTCATCGCGTCCGACATTTCCGACCGCCTCGGCCGCGCCATAAACAAAGTCATTAACTCCAAGTAACATATTCCCGAAACACCGATTTCACATGATAACCGTAAATAGAATACTCGCTGCCGCCGTTACGCTTTGCTGCACAGCTGCATTGCCGGCTCAGCAGACACAACGCCTCACCGCCGACCGCCACAACGAGTACGGTCTGGTCTATTCGCTCCCCATAACGTCGCTGTCGGTCAACGTAACTGCCGTCAAGACCGTCGAGCGTGCCGGCAAGTTCCGCCAGTATGCCGCCAAATGCCTCGGCATAGACAATGTGGTGGCTGAAGACCGCACGCGCTGGGAGATAACCGGCGTGTCGGTGACGCCCTTCGGCGTGGCTTACGATGACAACCAGTATCTGATGCAGCTCAAGCCCGGCGCGTCCACGTTCATTTCGGTGGACGACAATGGGATGCTGCTCGCCATAAACACTGACGCTGACGCGCCGGATGCCCCGGAGACGGGGACGACTGTGGTCTCCTCGACGCAGCAGGTGAACGATGCCGACGAGTACCTGCAGTATGTCAACGAGGATTTCCTCGCCTCGCAGTCGTCGCTGAAACAGGCGCAGATGCTTGCTGAGAGCATCATGGAGGTGCGTGACGCGAAAATCGCCCTCACACGCGGCACGGCGGACAATATGCCGACCGACGGCAAGCAGCTCGAGCTGATGCTCGCCTCGCTGCGCCGCCAGGAGGAGTCGATGACGCGCGTGTTCATCGGCGATGTTTACACGGAGCAGATCAACGCCTCGTTTACGTTCACCCCCGGCGAGGACGGCCGCACGGTGCTGACACGGGTGAGTGACTACGACGGGTTTACCGATGCCGACGACTATGCCGGCGAGCCGCTGTACATATCTGTCAAGGTGACTGACAAAGCGGAGCTCCCCGTCGACGAGAAGGGTGAGGTGAAGAAGCTGCCTCGCGACGCGGTGATGTATACTATCCCCGGACGCGCGCAGGTGTCGCTCACCTGGCGCGGCAAGACCATCTGGTCGGGCGAGTTTGACATGGCGCAGTACGGCGTGCAGTTCGGCCTCAACCCCTCGCTGTTCACCGACCGCAAGAAACCCTCATATGTCATTTTTGACACCGCAACCGGCGGCGTGCGCAAAATCGGGCAGGTGTCCGACCTGGGCCAATGACAGGCATTTCGTTTGACGGCATGCAGCAGCCCTCTGCGCTGACGCTGCGGCAGCTCACCGGCTATGTTGGCAACGTGCTGCGCATGTCGCGGCAGCTGCAGCAGGTGTGGGTGGTCGCCGAGATGAGCGACGTGCGCACTTCGGGCGGCCATTGCTACATGGAGCTGGTGGAGAAGAACGAGGAGGGGCAGACTGTGGCGAAAATACGCGCCAACATCTGGAGCTCGACCTATGTCGGCCTTGCCGCGAAATTCCGCAATGCCACGGGACATAACATCGCCGCCGGCATGAAGGTGATGGTATGCGGCAGCATCACGTACCATAGTATATACGGCCTGTCGTTCAACATCACCGACATTGACCCGGCGTATACCCTCGGCGACATGGAGCGCATACGTCGCGAGATACTCGAGCAGCTGGCGCGTGAGAACATCGCGGAGGCCAACAAGCAGCGTGTGCTGCCGATGAACCCGCAGCGCATCGCCGTCATCTCTGCCGCCGGCGCTGCCGGCTACGGCGACTTCTGCAACCAGCTTCACGCCAACAATGCCGGTTTTGTCTTCTACACCCATCTGTTCGGCGCAATAATGCAAGGGGAGCGCACGGCGCAGTCCGTGATGGCAGCCCTCGAGCAGGTGGAAATGTCCATAGACCTGTGGGATTGCGTGGTGATAATACGCGGCGGCGGCGCAACGACCGACTTGAACGGGTTTGACAACCTCGACTTGGCGCGTCGCGTGGCGCAGTTCCCGTTGCCCGTAGTAGTCGGCATCGGGCATGAGCGCGACATGACCGTCCTCGACTACATAGCGCACACGCGCTGCAAGACCCCCACGGCAGTTGCGGAGTTTCTCGTCGAGACGCTCCGCAACGCCGCGTCTACGGTGAGCGGCCATGTGCAGAATATAATAAGGTATTGCACGGAGCGCGTGCATGGCGAGCAGCGGCGCCTCTCGGCAGCCGCCTCGATGATACCGACCATAGCGACTGCGTGTGTGTCGCAAGCACGCACTCGCCTTCAGGCTGCTGCCTCGCTGCTGCCGGTGTCGGCCACTGCCCGCATCTCTGCCGCCCGCAGCCGTCTCTCGACAATACTCGCAGCCGCCGGCAATGCCGCGACCACCAAGATTGCAATGCAGCGCACGCGCCTGGATGCAGTCCCTGACCAGCTCACTCGGGCTGCACAGACGGCGTTGGCGCGGCAGTCTGACCGTCTGTTGCGCCTTGGCAGCCTCATCGGCGTGCTAGATCCGCGGGCCACGCTGCGTCGCGGCTATTCCATAACGCGCATCGGCGGCAAAGCCGTCACCTCGGCTGCCGGCATCACCCCCGGCGCAGTAGTCACCACTGTCCTCGCGGAGGGGACGGTGACATCAACCGTAAACGAAACATCTCAAAACGAACAGATATGAATCCCGAAGACAAGCAACTGACATACAACCAAGCCGTGGCGCAGCTCGAAGCGATAGTCGCCCGGATGCAGAGCGACGACTGCGACATCGACAAGCTGTCGGCATACACGCGCCGCGCCCTCGAACTGCTGCGCCTGTGCAAGGAGAAACTCACGACCACCGATGAGGAGATCAAGAAGTGCCTCGAGGAACTGCAATGACCCGGTTTTGACCCCCAAAACGCGGATTACCGACCTGAAACAGTTAAATTGTTGGGTTAAAATTCAGGGTTGAGTGTTAAAAGTGAACGGTCGGGCGATTTTGGACGAAAAAAATGGGGTCAAGCTATTGCGGCGCGGAGTTTTAAGCACTAACTTTGCAGCGTTTTTGATAGCAAACATGTTTTATTATTTTAATCATCAATCAAAATGAAGAAAGTAGCATTATCACTCGCTGTTATTGCAACACTCGCTCTCGTGTCTTGCAACAACAAGGCAAAGAACGCTGACACTGACACAGCTAAGGACACTGTCGAAATGACTGAGCCGACTATGTCTGACACTGACACAACCAAGGACACAACCAAGGACACTGCAACAGTGAAGGCTGAGACTCCCGCAGAGACAACTGCTGAGACTCCCGCAAAATAATAGCGAGCAATCAGAAAGAACAATCGGTGTATTCCCCAACCGGGGTTTACACCGATTTCCGTATAATCACGGCAAGCAGGGACACGACATGGCCGCACATCCCCGACATAGTAGGGACACGGAGTGCCGTGTCCGAAGGGCGACGAACACATTTGGTTGATTTGTAATGACTTGGTTGTGGACACGGCACGCCGTGTCCCTACACTGACAACGTAATCATACGCGGT
Source organism: Porphyromonadaceae bacterium UBA4702 (assembly GCA_002404675.1). GTDB lineage: Bacteria > Bacteroidota > Bacteroidia > Bacteroidales > Muribaculaceae > Lepagella. The sequence continues at coordinate 11,219 of DHKE01000033.1, forward strand.
CTGCTCATTTTGCCGCAAAACCGCCGTTGCACCGCTTGACTAAAACGAGACTGACATGACAGAGATACCCGAAGACCTGCTCCACTGGGCAGACGAAATAGACGCGGCCGTCACTATCTGTGACGTTGACGCCAAAATACTCTACATGAACGACCGCTCGCGACAGACTTTCGCCCGTCACGGCGACATCATCGGCCACGACCTGATGCAGTACCACCCGCAGCGGGCGCAGGAGCAGATACGCCACATGCTCGCCACCGGCGAGACCAACGCCTATACCATAGAGAAGAACGGGCTGCACAAGCTCATCTTCCAGACACCATGGCGGCGCGACGGCAAGATTGCCGGCCTCGTCGAGCTGTCGATGGTAATCCCGGCGGAGATGCCGCATTACATACGCTGACGCATAACGACACACACATGAAAAGACGTCTCCTCATATTCTGCACGCTGCTCCTTTCGCTCATCGGGCCTGCGGCGGCGCAGAGCGACTATTACGCACGCAAGGCACAGGGCTACCAGCGCGAAGCGGAGTATTACCAGAAGAAGGCTGACGGCTACCGCCGCGAAGCCGAATATTATCTGCGCAAGGCCGAGGGCTACCAGCGTGAGGCGGCATATTACACGCGCAAGGGCGACACTGACCGCGCCAAGACCAACAACCGCTGGGCCAGCGACGCGATGGACCGCTACAAGACGCAGATGCGTTGGGCCTCCGAGGCAAACGACAAGGCCGCCATGTACCTGCGCTGGGCTGCCGACACCCTGAAAAAGCAGTAGTCCGCCCGCTATGGGGGCAGGTCAAATCAGAGTTCTCGGAGTTCTCGGAGTTCTCAGAACTATCGGAGAACTCCGGGCAGGTGTGATTTTGATTTTAGGGGGATTGTGACTAAATTTGCAGTCTGAACATCAATATTACCGCTATATGAACCGCAAGCAGAAAATCGTGTTCTTTTCCGGCCTGGGCGTGGCCGTCGCCCTCATTGTGCTTATCATCGTGCTGTTGGTCAATGACCGTGGCGCGTCAAAGTCTGGCGACGAGGACTCGCTGATGGACAAATCAGAGCAGGTGGACTCGTTGCAGAACGCTTACGACGAGCTGGAACTGGTCAATGAGTACCGGGAGCTCGAGGCTGACTTTTCGCAGTATGAGGGGCAGCAGAAGTACCTTAAGAACGACACGCTGGTGCGCCAGTACAATGACGCGAAGAAGCGCGTGGAGTCGCTGCTCAAAGAGCTGAAGAGCGAGAAGCGTAGCAATCAGGAGAACCGCGAGAAAATCAAGCAGCTGCAGGCGGAAATAGCGACGCTGAAGGACATAGTGCGCCATTACCTCGAGGAGATAAAGCGCCTTGGCGAGGAGAACGAGGGGCTGAAGCAGGAGATAGAGCAGGTGTCGGCCCGCAATCAGGAACTCAGCTCGCAGGTGACTGCCGCCAACGCGAGCAACGAGCGGCTGGCGCAGACTGTCAGCGTTGCCAAGAAGCTGAACATCACCGGATTGTCGCTGACTGCATACAATAAGAACGGCAAAAAGGAGAAGAAAATCAAGAAGGCCAAGCAGCTGGGCGTGAGCTTCACCGTGGCTCCTAACAACACGGCCGCTCCCGGCAAGAAGACATTCTATGTGCGTGTGCAGTCGCCCGAGGGCAGCCTCGTGGGCAGCGGGCCGTCATTCACGATAGACGGCGCGCAGGTGCAGAGTTCGGGAGCCAGACAGTCGGAGTATGACAACGGCGAGCTGAAAGTGACGGTATACGTCAATGTCACGTCATCGCTGACCCCCGGCAGCTACACCGTGGAGGCGTTCTGCGACGGCAACCGTCTCGGCTCGACGCACGTCACGATGAAGAATTGATTAATTGTTTGATTTGCAATGATTTGATTGTAGGGATGCGGCACGCTGTGTCCCTGCACTGACAGCACAATCTTATTCGCGGTAATACACGCGCTTGACACGCGGCGAGACGGAGGTGACAATCTCGTAGGGGATTGTGCCGAGCACGTCCGCGAGCCGCTGCACAGGCATCTTCCTGCCGAATATCTCGACCGAGTCGCCGACCGCGCAGTCGATGCCGGTCACGTCGATCATGCAGGCATCCATGCAGATGTTGCCGACCGTGGGCGCGGGTTTGCCGTTAACGTCGACGCATATCGCGCCGCAGCCGAAATGGCGGTTCATGCCGTCGGCGTAGCCTATGGGGATGGTGGCAATGACGCTGTCGCGCTGCAGCACTCCGCGCCGCCCGTAGCCGATGGTCTCGCCCTTCTTCCAGTGGCGCAGGGCAATGATGACCGTGCGCAGCGTTGAGACGACGGCGAGCGGCTCTTCCACCTGCGGCGGCAGAGTGTTGATGCCATAGAGGCCTATGCCCAGGCGTGCCATGTCGTAGTGCGCTTCGGGGAAACGCAGTATGCCGGCAGAGTTTAGGACGTGGCGGAGTATGCGGCGCGGATAGTGCGACTGCATGTACTCGGTGTACCGCGCGAAGCGGTCGAGCTGCAGCTGCGTGTAGTCGTCCATGTCGAGGCAGTCGGCGGTGGCGAGGTGTGAGAACGCCGAGCGTATGGCCACATTGCCCTGGCTGTTGACTGTCTCCATGAGCTGCGGCAGCTCCTCCTCGACAAATCCCATGCGGTGCATTCCGGTGTCGAGCTTGATGTGCACCGGATAGTCATGCACGCCGTTTTTGGCGGCCTCGCGTATCACGTCATGCAGCATCTCCATGCTGTAGATCTCCGGCTCGAGGCGGTTGGCAAACATCGAGCGGTAGTTGACGACTTTGGGGTTCATGACCATAATGGGCATGGTGATGCCGCCTCGCCTCAGTTCGATGCCCTCGTCGAGGACGGCGACGGCGAGGTATGCCGCGCCCTGCGCCTGCAGTGTCTTGGCAATCTCGTAGCTGCCGGCGCCGTAGCCCGAGGCCTTGACCATGGCTATCAGCCCGGTCTGCACCGGCAGGTGGCTGCGGAAATAGTTGTAGTTCTTGACCACGGCATCGAGGTTAACCTCGAGCACAGTCTCGTGCTTGCGTGCTTCGAGCATCTCGCACAGGCGGTCAAATCCGTATTCCGGCGCGCCTTTGAGCAGGATAATCTCGTTGGAAAAGTCAGAGGTCGAGAGGTTTTGCATCAGCTCTGCCGTCGAGGCGAAGCAGCGTGCGCTGCCGCCGAAGAGGTCGCGTGCAGCCACGAGTTCCGGACCCACGCCGATGAATCGGTGCACATGCATGGCGCGTACCAGGCGGCTTATGTCGCCGTACACGTCGCTGCGGCGCGATTCGTGGCGCAGGTCGCTCAGTATCAGCGTTGTTGTCCTGCCGTCGGCGGCGCGGCGGTTCATGAAGTCGAGAGCCGGCATCAGCGACCCATAGTCGCTGGTGTATGAATCATATATCAGCGAGCAGCCGTTTACGCCCTCGCTGACGTTCAGCCGTGTGCCTATGGCATGGAGTGCGGCAAACCGCGTGTGTATCGTCTCGCTGTCTATGCCGCACAGGAGCATATATGCCAATGCGTTGAGGGCGTTCTCGATGTCGCTGGCGGCGGTGAAGCCGATGGTCAGAGTGTCCGCTGTGCCGCCGTGTACGTATTCAATAACGGTGCTGCCTCCTGTCTGCTGAACGGACTTGACATACAGGGCAGCGGAGGTGTCTGTGCGCGAGCGGCGGAAGCGTCGCGAGGGGTCTATGTCGGCAAGCGCGCCGGCGATAATAGGGTTGTCGGCATCATAGATTACGTGCCGGACATGCGGCGCGTGGGCGAGCAGTGCTTTCTCGCGGGCTTTGTCAGCGATTGAGTTGAAGCCCTCGGCGTGTTCGTCGCCAATGTTGGTGAAAATCACCACGTCCGGGTCGATGATGCCGGCGAGGGTCTTCATTTCGCCCTGCCGTGAAACGCCGGCCTCGATGACAGCCACGTCCGTATTGCCGTCTATTTCCCACATCGAGAGGGGCACGCCGATGCGGCTGTTGAAGCTGCGCGGCGAGCGCACCATGCTGCACAGCGGCTCCATTAGCTGGAAAAGCCACTCCTTGAGTGTGGTCTTGCCCCGGCTGCCGGTAATGGCGACTACCTGCGCGGGACGGGGCGGCAGTGTCTTGGCAACGGTCTGCAACGCCGCCACAACGTCCGGGACGACGAGGAAGACGGCATCTGGCATTTGCCGAGCGTCGTCAGGCATACGGTCAACGACAAAGCAGCGCACGCCACGGGCATACAGCTGGCGGATGTAGCGGTGTCCGTCATTCTCGGGGGTGCGTATAGCGAAAAACAGGGAAGTCTGCGGATATGAAAGCGACCGTGAGTCGGTCAGCAAAATTTCGATGCGGCGGTTTGTCGCCGGCATGGGCAGCCCGAGCGTCCGCGCCACTGTCTGTACGTCTGTTACCATGATGCCTGTATGGAGTCTGCTGTCAAAAACGAAGCCGAAGGAAGACGCTGCATGCCGCAGCGCCGTTCCTTCGGCAGTTGAATATAGGGTTTTACTTCTTGGCTTCGGGCACGAGGAAATGGTCGCCTGTGGCGCGTACTATGTTGTCATAGTATTCCTGGTTGTAGCCCGGGAAGTCGGGGTATACGGGGTGGTGGTTCTCGTCATAGATGAACTTGCCGTTCTCGTCCACTTTCTTGCGGTTGCCGTCCATGTAGCGGACCAGGAGGAACTGCGCGAGTTCGCGGTAAGCGTCAGTAGCCTCCTTGGCTATTGCTGCGCCCTCGCTGTTTACCTCGGCTATGAGAGCGTCAGTGCTGCCGGTTTCGGCGAGCTGCGCGAGGTATTTCTCGCGCTCGGGGCGTGACGAGATGTATTTCTGCTCGAGGCGTGACTGCACCTTGCGTATGTCGCCTATCATCAGGTCATAGCGGTTGTACGCCTGGTTTGCCACCCAGTTGTTCATCCAGAAGTTGGACGTTTCGGAGAATGTGTTCATGTCGCCGTTGCCGTGGCGTATCTCGAGGGGGACTTCCGTCATTGAGCAGTAGAACGGCATGTATACGCAAGTGTTGGTGTCGTCAGTGCCGAACCATATCACGCCGCCGACGGGGTCGGGGAGGTCGGCGCGGCTCTGTGTGACGAAGCTCCAGCCGGTCTGCTGCGTAGCGATGGCGCGTTCATGCACATAGTGCTTGCCGTTGACCTCATAGTCCATGGGACGCCAGCGGTAGGGGACATGGTTGGGACCGGCGCCTATGTCATTGTGCATGTCGAAGGGGGTGTCCTCGAAATGGTCGCGCATGCGCTCCTGCATCTCGGCGAGCGACACCTTGCGGTCGGGTATGATATAGAGCGGCATCGGCTCGTTGCTTTCGCCCGAGCACCAAGCGTAGTATTTCTCGGCATCCTTGCTGAAGCGGCGGAAATAGCTCCATACGCGGGCGTCGCAGCCGCGGCGGGTGTCGGGGTTGTGCTCGCCGTATGTGTCGGCAAACGAGAAGTCCGCGTCCTTGCCGTCGTACCAGCCGCGCTTGCGTGCGAAGGAGATCATGTCCTTGGAATAGCGCACATTCTCCTTGTCCTTGAGGTTGACCTGACGTATTCGCGGCTCGTTGGCGTGTCCGGAGATAGCCTCGTCGGGGATGCGCACTGCTATCCACACCGCGCCTTTCTCCGCGCCCTTGCCTATCATTTCGAGCACCCACAGCTCGTTCTTGTCAGCGATAGAGAATGACTCGCCGGAGCTGGCGTATCCGTATTTCTCGACCAGCGAAGTCATCACGTCGATGGCCTCGCGGGCAGTCTTGGAGCGTTCCAGTGCAATCTGTATCAGCGAGCCGTAGTCGATGATGCTTTTTCCGGTAGTGTCCTGCAGCTCCTTGCGGCCGCCCCAGGTGGATTCGCCTATGGCTACCTGATGCTCGTTGATGTTGCCCACGACGTTGTAGGTGTGTGCCACTTCCGGTATCTCGCCGAGGGGCTTGCTCGTGTCCCACTCGATGACGCGGCGCATCGCGCCCTTGGGGTGGTCGGCAGCGGGGGTGTTGATCAGCTCGCCGAAGAGGTTGTGCGAGTCAGCGGCGTAAGTGACCATCACAGAGCCGTCCGTAGTCGCCTTCTTTCCGGCGAGGAGGTTGGTACAGGCCCATGCCTCTGCGCCTCCGGCGGCGAGCATGGCTGCAATCAATAACGGGATATATTTCATCGTGTCAGGTTGATATGGTAATTATTGAAAGACGAAATTAGTACAAAAAGGGGAGTTTTCCAAGGATGACGGCGAAATATCGGTATATTTTTATTAATTTCGCGGCATAATTGGGTGTGCCACAGGCATGCCTCGCCGATTACGTGACATTATATGCCGCCGTCAGCCGCATAGGAGGGGGTTGTTGCAGCATATCCGTCAGGGGTCGTGCGTCAACAACTAACAAAGGACTATATTGAATACATTTGAAGATTTGGGGGTAGACCCCCGACTGCTGCAGGCCATCGGCGAGATGGGGTTTGTCAATCCCATGCCGATACAGGAGATGACCATCCCGCACCTGCTCAACGAGGACAGTGACGTGGTAGGGCTGGCGCAGACCGGCACAGGCAAGACGGCGGCTTTCGGCCTGCCGCTGCTGCAGCGCATTGACAGCGAGCGCGAAGTGCCGCAGGCGCTCATCATTGCGCCCACGCGCGAGCTGTGTCTGCAGATTGCCGGTGACCTCGCCGACTTTTCCAAGTACATGCCCGGCATACGTGTGCTGCCAGTATACGGAGGCTCGAGCATCGAAAGCCAGATCAAGGCCCTGCGCAAGGGCGTGCAGGTGATAGTGGCGACCCCCGGCCGCCTTATCGACCTGATACGCCGCGGTGTGGTGCACCTCGACGAGGTGCATACCATGATACTCGACGAGGCCGACGAGATGCTCAACATGGGCTTCATCGACGACATCAACCAGATACTCGGCAATGTCCCCGAAGACCGCAAGATGCTGATGTTCTCCGCCACTATGCCCCGCGAGATAGCGCAGATAGCCAAGGACTTCATGCACGACCCCGTGGAGTTCGTGGCGGGCAACCGCAACGAGGGCGCAGCCAACGTCAAGCACGTCTACTACATGGTCAAGGCGCAGGACAAGTACCTCGCGCTGAAACGTGTAGCCGACGACAATCCCGCCATCTACGGCATCGTCTTCTGCCGCACGCGCAAGGAGACGCAGGATGTGGCGGACAAGCTGATCAACGACGGCTACAACGCCGACTGTCTGCACGGCGACCTGTCACAAGCGCAGCGCGACCTGGCTATGAAAAAGTTCCGCGACCACATCACGCAGCTGCTCGTGGCAACCGACGTGGCTGCCCGTGGCCTCGACGTGGACGACCTGACGCACGTCATCAATTACGGCCTGCCCGACGACACCGCCGTCTACACACACCGCTCCGGGCGTACCGGGCGTGCCGGCAAGACCGGCGTGTCGGTGGCTATAATACACTCTCGCGAGAAGGGGCGGCTGCGACTGATCGAGAAGAAGATTGGCAAGGAGTTCGAATACAGCAAAGTCCCCACGCCCGAAGGCATCATCGAGAAGCAGCTCTATGACCTCGCCGACCGCCTCGAGAAAGTGGAGGTCAACGAACCCGAGATAGCGAAATACCTGCCGGCGGTGCGCAAGAAGCTCGAATGGCTCTCCGAGGAGGACCTGCTCAAGCGCGTGTTCTCGCTCGAGTTCAACCGCCTGCTGTCCTATTACCAGGATATGCCAGACATTGACCTGAACGAAACCGGCAGCCGCAAGAAGGACAAGGAGACGCGCCAGCGCGAGAAGAAGGACAAGGACCGCCGCATTGCAGAGGGCGGTTACGAGCGTGTAATGGTGGACATAGGCAAGGCCGAGGGCTTCTTCCCGGGCAACCTCATGGAAACCATCAACAAGAACATCGACGGCGACAAGCCAGACATCGGCCGCATCGACCTGCTGCCGGGCTACACACTCTTTGACGTGCGCAAGGCCGACGCGCAGAATGTCGTCGCCGCGCTCAAGAACGCCGACTTCTTCGGCCGCCGCCTATATGCCGAGATTGCCGACCCGGACAAGGACTATGCCGCCATGCGCAAACGCCGCAGCAAGCGTGGCGACCGAAAGGACGATGACCGCCCCCAAAAACGCCGTGACCGCCGCGAGGACGCGCATGAAGACCGACGACGCAGGCGCGACGACGCTTTTGCCGCTGTCGCTTCCAGAAAGCCGCGCAAGGAGAAACCGCGCAAGGAGAAACCGTCCAAAAAAGCCGACAAAGCCCCCAAGAAGCCGAAATACAACGGCAACTACGACATTTTCATCAACAAGAAGAAAAAATAACCGCATACAAAACCTCTCCAGCCATGAAGCAACTGCTCATACGCATACTGTGTGCCGTCGCCGCGCTCCTTGCCGCCATCGGCGCATCTGCCGGCAAGGCCGAGCCCAGGCATCTGACGGCCGACAGCGTGTTCATCAAGCTGCCTGTTGACGTGATACAAGTGCTCAACGTCTCCTCTCGCATGGATATGCTCGACTATTACCGCAACGACAGCATATACCGCGCCCCAAACCTGCCGGGCGGCGAGTCGTGCCTGCGCCGCGTGACGCCCTCTTTCCTCGAGGCGGAGCTTACTGCCGTCAGCACCATACAGATACGCATACTCCCCGGCAAGGACGGCGACATCGCCGCTGTCAGCTACACCGTGGACAGCACCGGCACGCAGGCCGACAGCCGCCTGTACTTCTACGATGCCGACATGAAGCCGCTCCAGGCCTCGCGCCTGTTCAGAGAGCCGGAGACGCGCCAGTTCTTCCGCATAGAGCGGGGGAGCGCGACCTCGATGCGCGAGCTGCTCGACATGGTGCCGTTCCCCACGGTGCAGTATTCCCTCTCTGCCGACGACACCGCGCTGACGGCTCGCCTGACAGTCGAGGGGAACATCGACACGGACGACTACAACATAATGAAGCTGTTCCTCGTGCCGGAGCTGCGGTACGTATGGGACGGCAAGAGATACAAGCTGGAAAAGAAGAAATAACGAGCGCGGCGCACGGCACTACCGTGCCGCTGCCGCCCGCATAAACAAGATACGAATATGGAAAGACCGGTAAGGGTGAGATTTGCCCCGTCGCCTACGGGCCCGCTGCACATCGGCGGTGTCCGCACGGCTCTGTTCAACTACCTTTTCGCACGCCGCAACAACGGCAAGATGATATTGCGCATTGAGGACACGGACTCCAACCGCTTTGTCCCCGGCGCGGAGGACTACATCAACGAGTCACTCGCATGGCTCGGCATACATATTGACGAGGGTGTCCGCGAGGGAGGGCCTTTCGGGCCGTACCGCCAGAGTGAGCGGCGCGACATTTACCGCAAATACGTGGATATGCTCCTCGACGAGGGCAAGGCCTACATCGCCTTCGACACCCCGGAGGAACTCGCCGCTGCCCGCGAGCGCACGCCCAACTTCCAGTATGACGCTTCCACCCGCATGCAGATGCGCAACTCGCTGACGCTCTCCGCCGAGGAGGTGAAGAGCCTCATCGATGCCGGCACGCAGCACGTTGTGCGTTTCCTCGTCGAGCCGCACCGCGAGATTACCGTCAACGACCGAATACGCGGCAAGGTGACCATCAACTCCGACATCGTGGACGACAAGGTGCTGTTCAAGAGCGCGGACAACCTCCCCACGTACCACCTCGCCAACATCGTCGATGACCACCTCATGGAGGTGAGCCATGTGATACGCGGCGAGGAGTGGCTGCCCTCTGCTCCCCTCCATGTGATGCTCTACGAGGCTTTCGGCTGGACCGACACCATGCCCGAGTTTGTGCACCTGCCTCTGTTGCTCAAGCCTGTCGGCAACGGCAAGCTCTCAAAGCGCGACGGCGACAAGCTCGGCTTCCCCGTCTTCCCACTCGAGTGGCATGACCCAAAGACCGGCGACGTTTCCTCGGGATACCGCGAGAAAGGCTACCTGCCAGAGGCGGTGGTCAACTTCCTCGCCCTGCTGGGCTGGAGTCCAGGCGACGACACCGAGCTGATGGACATGGACACGCTGATACAGAAGTTCTCCTTTGAGCACTGCTCAAAGGCCGGCGCCAAGTTCGACTACAAGAAGGGCGCATGGTTCAACCACGAGTACCTGATGCGCATGCCCGACGACAAGCTGGCCCGCCTCTTCATGCCCGTGCTTGAAGCCAAGGGTGTGACCGGCTTTTCAGAGGACTATGTGGCGCGTGCCGTAGGCATGGTCAAAAGCCGTGTGGATTTCATCGACGAGCTCTGGGACCAGGGTGACTTCTTCTTCGTCGCTCCGACTGAATATGCCGAGAAGGATGTGCGCAAACGCTGGAAGGAGGACACCCCGCAAATCATGGACCAGCTCATCGGCGTGCTTGAGGGCATCGACGACATGACCTCCGCCAATGCGGAGAAGATCGTCCTCGGCTGGATAGAGGAGAACGGCTATCACCTCGGCAACGTGATGAACGCTTTCCGCCTCGCAGTCGTGGGCTCTTGCCGAGGCCCGCACATGTTTGACATCACCGAGCTGATGCCGCGACAGGAGGTCATAGCACGCATACGCCGTGCCATCGACACTATCGGCAAATGAAGAACCTGGCAAGCAGACTGAAAGAGGCGCACAGTGCGGTGGCGGAAGTATGCCGCCGCACCCTTGAGCCTGCACTCTACACTGCCGGCATACGCCTGTATGCCGCCGGTGTGAAATGCGCTGCGCTGTGGATGCCGAAAGCCAGGCTGATGATCGAAGGGCACAGGCAGACGAAAGAGCGGCTGAAAGCGGCTGTCTCGTGCTGCTGCAAGCCGAGGATATGGGTGCATGCCGCCTCGCTGGGAGAGTTTGAGCAGGGCCGCCCGCTCATCGAGGAGATACGCCGCCGCCGTCCAGATGCAAAAATCGTGCTGTCGTTCTTCTCGCCTTCCGGCTACGAGGTGCGCAAGGACTGGAACGGCGCGGACGCTGTGGTCTACCTCCCTTTTGACACCCCGGGCAATGTGCGGCGCTTTCTCGATGCCGTGCGCCCGGAGATGGCGTTCTTCATCAAGTACGAGTTTTGGCGCAACTACCTCTACGGGCTGTGGAACAGGCATATACCCACCTATCTGGTGTCAGCGGTGTTCCGTCCCGAGCAGGCGTTTTTCAAGCGGCGCAGCGCGTGGTACCGCTATTGGCTGCGACTGTACAGCCGCATTTACGTCCAGGACGAGCGTAGCGTGCGGCTGCTCGACGCTGTCGGCATACGCAATGTCGAGGCGGTAGGCGACACCCGCTTCGACCGTGTGACCGACATCATGAACTCGCGTCGCGAGATACCCGCCTTGCAGTCATTTGCCGCGCCTCGCGAGGACAATTCCCCGGTTATGGTGGTCGGCTCGAGCTGGCCCGCCGATGAGGAAGTGTACCGCGACTGGGTGACGGAAAAGGGGGTGCGCACCGTCATTGCGCCGCATGAGTTTGACAGCCAGCGGCTCGGCCGCCTTCAGCGCGAGTTCCCCGATGCCGTCCTGTATTCGCAGGTCAAGGACGACCCTGCGAAAGCCGCCACGGCTCGGACGCTGATCATCGACTGTTTCGGCCTGCTCAGCTCGGCATACGCATACGGCGACATGACATACGTCGGCGGAGGCTTCGGCGCGGGTCTGCATAACATCAACGAGGCGGCTGTCTACGGCATTCCTGTGATATACGGCCCTAACAACCATAAGTTTATCGAAGCGCAGGAGCTTAAGGCAGCCGGCGGCGGCTTCCCTGTCGCCTCACGCGAGGAATTCTGCCGCGCCGCCGACGCGCTGCTCGATGAGGGCGTGCGCCGCGTTGCCGGCGAGAAGGCCGCCGCATATATCCGCTCCAAACTCGGTGCCACAAAGCGCATCTGTGACGATATATTCTGACCGCGCAATATCGCAGGGCGCAGCCGCGTTAAAGTATTACTATGCATAGGATTGTCAGATATTTATGTATTATCATAGCACTTCTCGCCCTCCCGGCGTGCAAGGGCCCGAAACTCTCTGTAGCCAACGAGCAGATGGCTCGCGGCGAGTTCTTTGACGCTTCAAAAACGTACCGCAAGGTCTACAACTCGCTCAACCCCAGGGACCAGCGCGAATTGCGCGGCGAGGTGGCGTACAAGCTTGCCACCTGCTACCGCCGCCTAAACCAGGCCGCACGTGCCACGGCGGCATACCAGAACGCCATAAGGTACGAATATCCCGACTCGATGGTATACTATTACCTGGGACGCTCCCTTCAGGCCGAAGGGAAATACCAGCAGGCGATAGACGCATACGCCATTTACCAGCAGTGGCATCCCGATGACATCCTCGCCCGCGAGGGTATACGCGGCTGCCGGACCGCTATGGCGAAAAAAGGCACTCGCGACACACGCTATGTGGTCAAGAACGCCAAGCTTTTCAACTCGCGACGCGCCGACTTCGCCCCGATGTACCTCGACAAAAACTATGACGTGCTTTACTTCACGTCAACAACCGAGAAGGCTACCGGCAAGGACAAGAGCGAAATCACCGGCACTAAGAAAAGCGACATATTCTTCTCCAAGAAGGACGAGCGCGGCGAGTGGCAGCGTCCCGAGCCGGCAGAGGGCGAGCTGAATTCCGAGATGGACGAAGGCATAGTCTCGTTCTCGCCTGACGGCATGACCATGTACCTGACCATGGCGCGACGCTCTCCCGTGGCAAACACTACTGTGGAGATATACACCTCCAAACGCTCCGAGCAGTCATGGAGCAAGCCCGTGAAGTATGAAGTCACCCCCGACACCCTGTCCGCTGTGGGGCATCCCGCTGTATCGCCCGACGGCAACTGGCTATATTTCACCTCCGACATGCCCGGCGGATACGGCGGCAAGGACATCTGGCGCATCTCGCTGACCTCCGCCAAGGGCTCGCTCGAGAACCTCGGCCCGCAAATCAACACCCCCGGCGACGAGATGTTCCCCTATATGCGTGCCGACACGCTGCTATATTTCGCCTCTGACGGACACCCGGGCTTCGGCGGCCTCGACCTGTTCCGCGCCAACCTCGACGCGACAGGACAGCGGTGGACTGTCGAGAACATGGGCATGCCCATCAACAGCTCCGGCGACGATTTCGGCATCACTTTCGGCAAGGGCGAGGAGGGCTTCTTCAGCTCAAACCGTGGCGACGCCCGAGGCTACGACCACATTTACAGCTTCGTCCTTCCCGACTTGAAAATCACCATCTCCGGTTATGTCATCGACAAGGACGACGAGCCTGTCCCCAACGCCATAATACGCATCGTCGGCGACGACGGCTCCAACCAGAAGGAGGTGGCCCGCGACGACGGCTCGTTCAAGTTCAACCTCCAGCGCGGCGTGAAATATGTCATGATGGCCGGCGCGAAGGGGTATTTGAACATGAAGCAGGAATTTGTCTCCGACTCTGCCGAGGAGGATGCCGACTATGTGATAGACTTCGTGCTGGCCTCAATTAACAAGCCCAATGTGGTCGAAAACATATTCTACGACTTTGACAAGGCGACGCTCCGCCCCGAGTCAAAAGAGGCTCTCGACCAGCTCGCGCAGATGCTGCGTGACAACCCCAACATCACCCTCGAGATGAGCAGCCACACCGACCGCTGGGGCTCGGACGAGTACAACATCGACTTGAGCAACCGCCGCGCGAAAAGCGTTGTGGACTACCTCATCGCAGCCGGCATCGCCCCTGACCGCCTCACCTGGGCCGGATACGGCAAGACCCGACCAAAAAACGTCACCAAGCGCATCAACTCCCAGTTCCCGCAGTTTGAGGAGGGGACGGTGCTGACCGAGGAGTACATACTCACGCTCTCCGAGGAAGACCAGAGCGTGGCTGACCAGATAAACCGCCGCACGGAGTTCAAGGTGACGGCAACGGACTATGACCCGTTCTGACCAGTTGCGCATACTCTGATGGACACCTCATTCCGCACCCCGTACCGTCCGCACCCCTCTGCACCGATTGACCTGCACAAGCCTGTGCTGATGATAGGCTCGTGCTTCACCGACAATGTCGGTGCGCAGTTGCGCCGGCGCATGGTCAACGTGTCACACAACCCCGCCGGGACGCTCTTCAACCCACAGTCGATTTGCAACGTCCTCAACGCCGCCCTCGACGGCATAATGCCGGAATATGAAGACCACGGCGGGTTGTGGAACTCATGGCTGCTCCCCGGAGAGTTCTCCTCGCCCGACCGCGACCAGGCCGTAAGGCTCGGCTCTGGCGCTCTGGCGCGGCTCGCCGAATATGCGCGTACCGCCGGGACGCTGATTGTCACATTCGGCACGGCGATAGTCTATGCACTCGCCCGCCCTCCCTTTGACGTGGTCTCCAACTGCCACAAGCAGCCCTCGGCGACATTCTTCCGCGACCTGCTGACCGTGGAAACGATAACGGCGGCATGGGACGCGCTCATCACGCGGCTGCGCAGCGTCAACCCCTCGCTGCGCATCATATTCACCGTCAGCCCCGTGCTGCACCTCAAAGAGGGCTTCCACGCCAACGCCGTCAGCAAGTCGGTGCTCCTCCTTGCCGTTGACCGAATCGCCTCGCTGCACGCCGGCTGCGAATATTTCCCGGCTTACGAGATATTCAGCTACGACCTGCGCGACTACCGCTTCTACGCCGATGATATGCAGCACCCCTCGCCGGCGGCCGTGGCATACATCTACGACCTGTTTGAGCAGACGTACATCGCGCCCGACGACCGCAAGACCCTCGACCGCGCCCTGAACCTGCGCCAGCGCACCGAACACCGTCCGCTCCACCCCGGCACCGAGGCCGCCCGCCGCTTTGCCGACGACACCGCCACCCTCCTCCGCGACTTCCTCTCCCGTCATCCCCACCTCGTCCCATAAGCATGGCAATATCCCCGGCAGGGTAGGGACACGGCGTGCCGTGTCCGCTGGGTTGCAAACGCAATCATTTGATTTGTAACAACTTGGACGCGGACACGGCACGCCGTGTCCCTACCTTGTCCTCGCATTTTTTCGGCATACGCCGCTGCCCGGCGCGGGGATTGCGTCGGTGTGGGAATAATGTGCTAAATTTGCACCCGAAATGAGTGTACAGGCAAAGGAGAAAATATCAGAAGTGGGGGAGTTCATCTCCGAATACGCGGCTCACATGGTCGGCTGCGGCGTGCATACGTCGCGTGTCATACGCTCTGCCAAGCGTATCGGCAAATCCTACGGCTATGAGGTGAAAATCAGCGTGTTCCAGCGCAGTGTCATCATGACTCTCTTTGACAGCGAAACACACGAGGCGCACAACGAGGTCGAGGAGATACCCACCCTGCCTATCAGCTTCGAGACAAACTCGCTGCTGAGCGCGTTGAGCTGGGAGACGTATGACAGCCACCTGCCGCTCGCCGTGCTGCGCGAGAAATACCGCAAGATAGTCAGCCGCCCGGCCATACACCCCTTTTTCGTGCTTATGCTTGTCGGCTTTGCCAACGCCTCGTTCTGCCGCCTATTCGGCGGCGACTGGTGGTCGATGGGGGTGGTGTTCTCCGCCACCCTGTGCGGCCTTTTCCTCAAGCAGCAGATGACTCGCGCCGGCATCAACCACTATATCGTGTTCATGGTTTCCTCATTCGTCGCGTCGCTATGCGCCTCGATAGCGTTGATATTCGACACGACCTCCGAGATTGCACTCGCCACCAGCGTGCTTTACCTCGTCCCCGGCGTGCCGCTGATAAACGGCGTGATCGACATAGTCGAGGGGCATATTCTCTCCGGGCTGTCGCGCCTCATTCAGGCGTTCCTGCTGATAGTCTGCATTGCAGTCGGGCTGTCGGTGACATTGTTGTTGGTCAAAGACAGTTTGTTATGATAGCGGTTGACATCCTTTCCGACGCATTTTTTGCCGCCTTGGCCGGCATAGGGTTCGGGGCAATCTCCAACCCTCCGCTGCGTGCCTTCCGCTTCATAGCCCTGCTGGCGGCAGTCGGCCATGCATGCCGCTACTGCCTGATGACATTTGCCGGCGTGGAACTGTCCATGGGGTCGCTCGCCGGGGCGTTGCTGATAGGCTTCGGCAGCCTGTGGCTCGGCAAACGCGCCCCCACTCCGATGACCGTGCTGTACATACCCGCTCTGCTGCCGATGATTCCCGGCAAGTTCGCTTATAACATGGTGTTCTCGCAGATCATGTTCCTGCAAAGCATGGACAACCCCACAGAGCGAGCGCAGTACATGGAGATGTTCTTCTCCAACACCATGGTGACGTGTACCGTAGTGTTCCTCCTTGCCGTCGGGGCAACGCTGCCGATGTTCATATTCCCTAAACGCGCCTCGTCGCTGACGCGGCATAAACGAGACCGCTGATGGAGATATTCTGGAAGACTATAGGCCTCTACAATTCGGCGACATGGATATGCCAGGCCGTCATAGTCGCCGTGGGCATTGCCCTGACATTCGCGCTGCGGCGCAAGCCCGGGCGTGTGAGCTCGGCGGCGATGAAGCTGTTCCTGATATTCCTCTACCTGTGGATAGCCGTGGCGTATTTCTACGTCTGCTGCGCCGAGCGCGAGTACAGCAACGTCATGGCGATATTCTGGGGCATACTCGCCGGCTCGTGGATATGGGATCTTGCGACAGGCTATACCACATTCAAGCGCAAACGCCGCCACACCCGGTTCGCAACCGTGCTGTTGCTCATGCCGTTTCTCTATCCTGCCGTCTCGCTGCTGCGCGGCATGGAGTTCCCCATGATGACCTCCCCCGTGATGCCCTGCTCCGTGGTAGTGTTCACCATAGGCGTGCTGCTGATGTTCGCCCACCGTGTGAACATATTCATCGTCCTGCTGCTGTGCCACTGGTCGATGATCGGGCTGTCAAAAACCTTCTTCTTCAACATTCCCGAGGACTACCTGCTCACATGCGCGACAGTCCCCGCGATATACTATTTTTTCAAGGAGCAGATCCTCGGCGATACGCGCCACGAGACCAAGCCGCAGGCGAAATATCTGAACTGGCTGCTCATGGGCATCTGCGTATGCCTCGGCGCAGCCCTTGCCGTCCTCCTCTTCGTCGAGCTGTTCCAGACCGCCTGACGCGGCAATGTGTTGATTTTGCTGTATTTATTCCTCATCGGCTTGTATATATTTACGCACTCGCAGCGGTGGCATTTTGCTGGAAAGGTGACTTCGGTTGATTATCAGCGATTTGGTGATGCTGCGTGTGCGGCAATTGATATAAATCAAGCCCGAAATCGGCATTTTGCAACGGCGGCTGCACTGTAGATAGCGACAATACTCTGCATGACAGGCACTTTGTTATGACCTGCAAGAAAAATGAACTGATTGGAATTGTTTCTAAATCTTTAACATCAAAATCGGGGGGGTAGAACATTTTTGCCTAATTTAGTGGCGGAAATAATAACCATTCTAACCAACAAACAATTGTTTTTCATGAAACATTTCACTTACACCTTACTTGTGGTGGTGGCTGTCCTGTTCGGGATCAGCCCGGCCATGCAGGCAGCGGTTGCGGGTGGCGATGCCGGCGTCAAGTCTCCGCCGGCATCGACGCAGTTCCGCTCGGCCAGCCTCCCACAGACCCGCCCGGCCGGGTGTTCTCTTGCCAAGCCGGCGAAAGATTTCCGGCAGCTGTCCGGTCTTCGTGCTGCCGGCTCTGAACTGCCGGAAATCTGCGGTTCGCTCATCTACACAGCCGAGAGTGCGGCGGTAGCGAAGGAGATGGGCATATACACCCTGCCGGAGATGAACCCCGTGAGGGTTGACCCCATGCTGACTGCCAACGGCGGCGGTGTCCTCGCCAACGGCAAGTACCACTTCATTTACTACTATGAAATGTCGGGCGCGGTTTTCGCGTATTACCGCGTCGTGGACATTGACACCTGGGAAACCCTCTACTCGGCACGCACCGACCAGACGAGCATCGCCACTGACATGGCTTACGACCCCATTTCCGACAAGATTTACGGCTGTTTCGTGGGCGAGTCAAGCTACGTATTCGGCACTCTGTCAAAGGACTACGGCGAGATGACGGTGATTTCGTACCTCGCCGAGCCGTTCTTCACGCTCGCGTGCAACGCCAAGGGCGAAATGTATGCCATTACGGCTAACGGCAAGCTGAACCGCATCGACAAGACAAACGGCAAGCTTACGCCGGTTGGCGATACCGGTGTCACTCCGGCATACCAGCAGTCCATGACTTTCGACATGGCCACCGGCCGCCTGTTCTGGGCTGCTTGCACTGCCGCTTCTGCCGGCCTCTACGAGGTTGACACAACCTCGGGGAAAGCCACGTTAATTTCCGAGTTCGCCGGCAACGAGGAGTTCGGCGGCCTTTATACCCTGTCGCAAGGCGCGGTTGACGGAGCGCCTGGTGAGCTCGGCAACTTCTCTGCTGAATATGTCACCACTACACAGTCTGACATTGCCGTCAGCTTCACGCTTCCGGCCGAGACTTACGGCGGCCAGCCGCTTTCGGGCAACGTGCAGTGGATAGTCAGCCTCAACGACGTGGATGTGGAACTGGGTGAAGGACAGCCTGGCTCGCAGGTCAGCGTCACGCTGGCAAACGCCCCGGTGGGCATGAACACGATAGCTGCATACGCTTCAAACGATGCCGGCAAGGGGCCTCAGTCCCGTCTGCGCAAATGGATAGGCGTGGACACCCCGCTCCCCCTCGAGAACGTGACCGCCACGCTAAACGGAAACATTGCAACCATATCGTGGCAGCCTCCGGCGGGAGCGATGCACGGCGGTTATTTTGACCCCGCACAGCTCAACTACCGCGTTGTGCGCCAGCCTGGCAACGTCACTGTGTGCCAGAAGACCACCGAGACTTCCGTAACCGACGAGCTCGACGCTTCTCGCCTGATGAACTACTATTACGACGTGATTACATACGTCGGCACCACTCGCGGCGAGACTGTCTCGTCAAACAAGGTGACTGTCGGCGACGCGCTCTCGATACCGTACACCGAGAATTTCTCCAACGCCGAAGATTTCAACCTCTTCAACATCATAGACGCCAACAACGACGGCCGCACCTGGGCGTACAACTCCGGCGAGGCCAAAAGCACGTACAGCGTGACCCAGGCTATGAATGACTGGCTCATCACCCCGCCGCTGAAGTTTGAGGACGGATACCTCTACACGCTCCGCTTCAAGCTGCACACTGCCGGGTTTACCGAGAAAATGCGCGTTGCCATCGGCAACGATGCCTCGGTCGAGGCCATGTCTGCGGAAATCATGCCGCAGTTCCAGATTACTGACCGCAGCTACACCGAGTTCAAGTGCACGTTCAACCCCGGAGCTGGCGACAAGCGCATCGGTTTCCATCACATCAGCGACGCGGAAAGCGGCAACCTGTTCCTTGACGACATCGAGGTAACTCGCGGAGCGTCTGTCAAGTCGCCGGCAGTGGTGGAGGACCTTACCGTCACTCCTGCCGACAAGGGCGCGCTCAGCTGCACGGTGGCTTTCCGCGCTCCGAGCAAGTGCGTGGACGGCTCTGACCTCTCCTCTATCTCGCGCATCGTCCTCTACAAGGGCAACAAGATAATAAAGTCTTTCTCTGCCCCCGCTCCTGGCGCAGAGCTTTCTGAATCCGGCATCGCTTGCGACGCCGGCGTCAACGAGTTCCGCGTTATCGCCTCTAACGAGAGCGGCAACGGCCTCGAGGCGACGGCTTCTGCCTTCATCGGCCCGGACAAGCCCGGCATACCCAACAATGTCCGTGTAGTCGAGGGCGACGAGGAGGGCTCTGTCGTCCTGACATGGGAGCCTCCCACAACCGGCGAGAACGGCGGATACATCGACGTTGACAACCTCAAGTACCATATCTGCGCACAGAATTTCGAGACAGGCGGTGTTGACGTGGTGGCTATGGATGTAGAGGGTTGCGAGTATGTGGACTATCCCACTGTCGAGGGACAGCAGGGCATGGTGGCATACTATGTGTATGGTGTGAACCAGCAGGGCGTAGGCTACGGTTGGATATCAAACACTCTCGTAATAGGCACTCCATACGCGCTCCCCTTCGAGGAGTCATTCGCCGGCGAGGGCGCAAGATACTCCACATGGCGTTCACAGAGCCAGGATCCTGACAGCCAGTGGGGCATAGCCGCTTCCGGCACATATCCCGTGGCTGCTCCTTACGACAACGACGGCGGCCTGCTCACTTTCCAGCCGGGCATCGAGGGCGCAAAGTCGGTCATCACCAGCGGCAAGATTGCCATGGACAAGGCTTCGAACCCCGTGCTTGAGTTCTATTACTACTACAACAGTCTCGGCTCGGACAAGATTTTCGTGCAGGTTTCGACCGACGGCATCGACTATGAGACTGTCAAGTCTGTCGATATGGCTGCGGAGTCTGGCGTGAGCGGCTGGCGCAAGGTGAGCGTCCCCCTGACGAAGTGGGCTAAACGCAGCCACATTCAGCTCGGCTTTGCAGTCGAGTGCGGCAACGACCTTTCCAACATCCACTTTGACGACATAGTGGTGCGCAATGTCCTCGACAAGGACCTCGCGGTCACGTCAATAGCACAGTCTGCCCCCTTTGAGGCCGGCAAGGAAAGCAGCATCAAGGTAAATGTGGCCAACCTCGGCTCGGCCGGCGCTTCCGCATTTACTGTGACACTATACCGTGACGGCAAGCAGGAGGCTGTCCAAAACGGCCGCAACCTGAACGCCGGCGAGGAGCGCGAATATGTGTTCCCGCAGACTCCTGACCGGTCATTCGGCACAAAGGCTGTATACAGCGCCCGCGTAACCCTCGAGGGCGACGCCAACACCGGCAACGACGTGTCTGCCGACCTGACCGTAGCCATCAAGCTCCCGGCTCTACCCATAGTGGACAACCTCACAGGCTCCTTTGACACGGCTGCCGGTATTGCCAGCCTCTCGTGGTCTGCTCCTGACTTCTCGGCCGCCCCCCGCGTATATGACGGCTTCGAGGACTACCAGTCATTCCTCATCCGAGACTTCGGCGACTGGATGACACTCGACCGCGACAAGGGTTCGACGGTATATTTCAGCAATGTGCCGATGTGGACCAACTGCTCAGCACCGCAGGCATACATTGTCTTCAACCCCAAGGCTGCGCAGGTCGATGAACCTAACCCCGACGGCTCTCCCTCGATGTTTACCAACCACGGCGGCGAGCAGATGCTCATATCATTCGCTTCCGAGACCGGCACAAACGACGACTGGCTGATCTCCCCGCGCCTCAGCGGAAACGCCCAGGAGGTTTCGTTCTGGGTCAAGGGCCTGACCATGTACTACGGAGCCGAGACTTGGGAGTTCCTCGTCTCTACTGGCGACTACCGCGAGAACATCTCCGACTTTGAGGTTATGGAGGGTGTCGGCGGCGACGCTTCAGAGGACTGGACCGAAATCAAGGTGAACATCCCTGCCGGTGTCAACTATTTCGCAATACACTGCACATCTGCCGACAAACTCGGTTTCTGCGTTGATGACATCACGTTCATCCCGCATGCAACCGAGGGCATCGAGCTGCTCGGATACGACGTATACTGCAACGATGCCAAGGTCAACGAAACCCCCGTTTCTGCAACCTCGTTCTCGCAGGCCGGCCTCGATCCGATGAAGGACTACAAGTACAACGTCGTATGCGTCTTCAACATCGGCGACTCCGCATTCTCCAACGACTGTTTCCTTAACGGCGCGGGCGTTGACGGCATCGGCGCTGACGCGGTGAGTGTCGTGGCACGCGACGGCCGGATTGTCATCTCCGGAGCGTTCGGCATGCCCTTCGCCGTGCACACCCCCGCCGGCGTGGCGATTGCCTCTGGCATTGCTGCCGGTGTGCAGAATGTCCCGGCTGTGCAGGGCGTCTACCTCGTGACCGTAGGCTCTGCCGCTTACAAAGTCTACGTGAAATAACAGCAGAATTTCAAATCCATCAACCCCCGGCACGCCAATTGCGGCGTGCCGGGACAATACCCAAAAATTCATGAGAACTACTTTACTTTGCTCTGCATTGGCAGCATGCGCAGCCTTCGTGCCACTGGGCGCTGCGGCTGAGGTGACGTCCATAACCGTCTCCGAGCCGGGCACGCTGTCAACACTTATCTCCCAAGACCAGAAATTCGCCATCACCGAGCTGAAGGTCACGGGCTCCATCAACGGCGATGACATAGGCTTCATCCGCGAAATGGCCGGCGTGTCGCTCTCGAGCTACGACACCCCCACAGAGGGCCAGTTAACCAAGCTCGACCTCTACGATGCAGCCATAGTTGCCGGCGGGTACTACATAGACTCCAAGTACTCGTGGGAGAAGAAACAGGCTGAAGCCAACACAATCGGCGACAACATGTTCCGCAAGTCCAAGCTTACGGCAATCGAGTTCCCACAAGGGCTGACAAAAGTGGGGCAGAGTGCGTTTGCCGGCGCTCCCGTAGCATCTGTCATCCTGCCCCCGGGCGTGACGTCCGTAGGCTCGGAGGCTTTCTCTGGCTGCACTTCCCTCACAGAGGCCTCATTCCCCTCGGCTGTCACCTCTATCGGCAGCCTCTGTTTCCAGAACTGTACCTCGCTCGCCTCGTTCACCATGCCTGACATAACCGCTCTTGCCGACCAGACGTTTGCCGGCTGTACCGCAATGACGGAAATCGAGCTCCCCGCTACGCTGCAGAGCATCGGTTATGCGCCGTTCCCCTCGTCGCTGACCGCTTTGCGTTGCCTTGCAACCACGCCTCCCGCGACAAGCTGGGGCCCGTTCAGCGGCATCAATTTCAGCAGTTGCACCCTCTATGTCCCTGCCGGAACTGTGGCTGCTTACGCCGCCGCAAGCAACTGGAGCCAGTTCACAAACATTCAGGAAATAACCGGCGAGACCCCGCCGCTGGCTGACGAACTCACTGTCACACTCACCGAAGCCGGCACGCTGTCCACAATTTTCCGCTCCGACGAGGAGAAGTGGAATGTCAAGAAGATCACCGTCTCCGGGCCGCTCAACGGCTCTGACCTCAAGGTGCTGCGCGAAATGACCGGCATCGACGACCATTGGAACGCCACTGACGGCAAACTCGTGAGCATAGACATGAGCGGCGCTACTCTCGTTGCCGGCGGCGACCCGTTTGTAGCTGCAAAGGGCTCGGAAGACACCGACGAGCCGGCGTGGATTCAGGCTCGCGAAAACTGCCTCCCCGAAGAACTCTTCTCCGAGAGCAAGCTCGAGACTATCGTCCTCCCCACGAGCATCATTGGCATTTATTCATCCTTTGCCGACGCTACCGCCCTGAAAGGCAGCATCGTGGTCCCCGAAGGCGTGACATTCATCGGCGAGTGGGCCTTCAGCAACACTGCTATCGAGGGCATCACGCTCCCCTCGACGCTCGCTGACACCGAAGACCGCTTCCAGCACAACAAGTCAGCCATCGGCTCTAACGCCTTCAACGGCTGTTCACGCCTTGCCTCTGTAAACATACCGGCTGGTGTGACGATACTCAAGTCAAACGTGTTTGCCGGCTGCGCTGCTCTCACAGAGTTCCGCCTCCCCGCTTCTGTCGACTACATCGACGGAAACGCTTTTGCCAACTGCACCGGCATCAAGGACTTCTATGTCGAGACGCTGAACCCGGCCTACGCGAATTACGGAGCGTTCTCGGGCATGGACTTCGACGGCTGCATACTGCACGTGCCCAGCCATGCCACACAGAACTACCGCAACGCCGACGAGTGGAGCAATTTCATCAGCATACTCGAGGCTGACCCCATCATGACCGGCGTGACTTTCGCAACACAGCAAGACGATTTCTCCGGCGTGACCGTAACCGTTGACGGCAATCCTGCCGAACTAACCGGCAATTCGGCTGCGCTCAACATGGCCATAGGCTCTGTAATCGTGGTTGCGCCCAAGTACAACACCATCATCGACGCTGTGGAGGCTGCAAACGCCCACGTCAAGGAAGACGCGCAGGAAAACACGTTTGCTGTCACTGTCATGGGCGACGGCTGCAGCGTCAGCATCGCATGGCACGAGGCGAAAGTGCGCGTCGAGGCCATCTCGACATACGACGGAGCCACACTCGCCGGCAAGCTCTCCCTCGAATACGACGGCAATACGGGTTCTTCGTTTGAACTCCCGATAGGCGCGACTGTCACATTCGTTGCCGAGCCTGCCGAGGGCTACCTGTTCAAGTACGTCACACCTGTCACTGACGGCTCTGACGACAGCGAGGATGCAGGCACAAGCTACACCGCAGCCAAGGCAGACAGCAAGGACGGCAAGGTGTTCAAAGGCGTGTTCGAATACGTCGGCAGCGTTGACGGCATCGACGCCGATGCGTTCCGCTACGATGCCCAGACCAAGACCGTTTACGCCTCGTCTGGCCTCACGGAAGTGTACGCAACGTCCGGGCAGCGGCTCATCTCCTCACGCGAGGGCGTGCTGAGCCTCGCCTCGCTGCCCGCAGGGCTGTACGTAGTCCGCAACGGCGGCAAGAGCCTGAAGGTGATAGTCCGCTGACGATCTGGTTTCTCTGATTACAGCGGCATTGCGCCGCACCCACAGGGGATGTGCAGTTGCACATCCCCTCTTTTACCCCCACCGCCACACAAAATGCGGAGTTGTGGAATTTTAACGAAAAATATTTGCATTTTCGGGGGGGGTAATTCCTAATTTTGCAGCGTCATCAAGAGGCTGCGACCGGTAAGCCCCGAAATGGCAGACATATTACAGGAAGGTTTTCGCCTCCTCTGGCATTGACAAATCACCACCTTGTCCAACCTATAGCACAGAGACAGCGGGAATGTTTCTCACACGGCCGAGCGTATCGCCCATTGGCGGTAACGACAAGGCTTGCCGTGAGTTGCTATCGCGTCATCTATCCATCGGACAATGCAGTGAACGTGGCTGTCGAGGACGCAAGCGGCTCACCTTTTTTGTTTATGCCTTACAGAACCCTAACCCAACAACCGCGCTCCCTGCCGCAAGCGCACATTAAAACCAAAAATCAATATGAAGAAACTTTACGTTCTGTTCGCGCTGATTCTTGCCGGACTCTGCGCATCCGCGCAGGAGAAGGGAGACATGGCTCTCGGCCTGAACCTTGGCGTGGCTCCGTGCCTCGAAAGCGGCGTGTCTGTGACCAACTTCGGTCTTGGCGCAAAATTCCAATACAATGTCTCCAATCCGGTACGTTTCGAGGCTGACTTGGACTACTGGTTCAAAGACAAAGGGCTGGACTTCTTTGATGTGTCTGCAAATGTGCAGTACATCTTCAAGGCTGGCAAGCTGAACGTGTACCCGACAATCGGTATCGGTATCGCCCGCGTCGGTAACTCCGTCTCCACTTCCTCCTATTCTTACGCTCCACAGCGTTCAAGTCGTTATGGTGGGGACTGGGATTATGATTACGACTATGATGCTGACGTGGATTTTTCCTCGTCCTCTCTCTACTTCCTCTTCAATGTCGGCCTCGGTGCAGAGTATCCTGTGAATGACAAACTCTCCATAGGCGCAGAGGTTAAGTATCAGTACATTGACAACTTCTCGCGACTGCCGGTCACTGTGGGTGCAACCTATAAATTCTGATCGTCATGACTCGTTATATCAAACTATTGATGCTGGCACTGTTCGCAGCTATCGCTGTTGCCCTGCCGAGCTGCAGCGATGACGACGATGACAGCCCCGATTCGTATCCCTCAAAAATAGTCGGAAGCTGGAAACGCACGGTTGATTTCGGAGATGGTTGGATTATAGACCAGTATATCCAATTCAAGTCAGACGGTAAGTATGTGATGTTTGGGGTTGACAATCTCTATGATTCTTCAGTAGATGATGTGACAACTGGTTCGTGGTCAATAGACGGTAATACGCTTACGAATAAACCGGATGATACCGGCGGTTTCTTTGACTCCGAAATCCTGATCATTCGCAAGTTGACTGATTCAGAGCTTGTGCTTCAGGGCGGATTTCTTCAGATAACCTTCAATAGAGTTTCTGACGCGGAGGTCGAAAAATACCTCAGAAATAACTGAAACACCCATTTCACAACCGAGGGTCAGAGTGTGCGCTGAAGCGGCAACCACGGTTGCTTGCAAAACTCGTGCTGCTGAAATTGTAATGACCATAACGTAGCTGTAAGGTGCAATATCAGTCAGACATACAGCGGCAATCGCGTGCTGTGTTTCGGCGCACGCCCTGACCCCATAATCGTGCAAGACAAATCACAAAACCAAATATTATTCTATCATGAAGAAATCAATACTCGTCTCTATGGCTGTGGCTGCAGCCGCACTCTCAATGAGCGCGCAGACAGAGGGGGCAAAACCTGCCAACTCTGGATATTTCGGCATCCGCGCTTCTGGCACGCTCACCTGCCCATCAAGCTGGAAATCATGGAACAGTGACGATGATGTCGAAATCAAATTCAAGAAAGGCGGAGGCCTTTCTATCGGAATGATCTATCATGCTCCCATAACACGCAGCTTCTATATTGAGCCTGGAGTTTCACTCTACTACAACGCAACAGGAATAAAGCATCCGTGGAATAGTGATTATACTTCCTCAATGCGTGAATCGGGCATGCTTTTCCCTGTGATGCTCGGCTTCCAATTTGATGCCACAAAAGATGTGAATATGCAGGTTTTCTATGGCCCTGAACTTCGCGTTGGCTTCAGCAATGAGATTTATGAAACCTATAAAGGGCGAGTGAATTCCGAGACCGAACACGAGAGCCAGTATCGGCACGATGCGTCGTGCAGAATGAACCGTGTGAATTGTGACCTGCGTTTTGGTGTTGGCTTCAACATCTCGCGCAAGTACTATGTTGGCATAAGCGGAGTGGTGGGACTGAGCAATGCTGCATACGAAAAGTATGACAACTCATTCCACCAGAATCACGTGGACTTCACCATTGGCTACAACTTCCGTTGACACAAGTCCAAATCCGCACACCATACATACTGCAAGGAGGGTGTGTCAAAATAGGCGCATCACACTTTTATGCGCAGCCAAAGTAGGGACACGGCGTGCCGTGTCCGCTGGGTGGCGAACGCAGTTGTTTGATTTGCAGTGACTTGATTGCGGACACGGCACGCCGTGTCCCTGCCTTGCCGCCTCAATCATAAAAAGTTTGCGCATTTTGACACACCCCCTCCTTCTTCCAAATCGAATATATCTGATGAATAGACTTTTCAATTGTCTGTTAGCGGCATTCTTCGTCGCCCTGTCTGTTGTTCTCACAAGCTGCAGTGACAACGATGACCCCGCCCCTGATTTTTCTCCTGACAAGTTGACTGTCAATGGAGTACAATATGATGTTTATAATATAAAGAACGTTGGCGGACGCTGGGATGCCTCGACTGGCGAAGGCGTATTTGGGGTATATGTTGACATTGAAAACCCAGACAAGACCATTTCGACACGCCTGTACGGATTTGAGTTCTATTCTCAGGCAAAGCCCAAAGCCGGAGATGATTTGGCAAAAGCTGCACTGAAACTCTTCATTGGGGAGTGGGACGATTATACAGCATGGGTGTCTGTCGAAGCCGACTGTATGGGCGGTGTAACTATTCAGCGAAAGGCAA
>DHKE01000082.1:0-17225 GCA_002404675.1 Porphyromonadaceae bacterium UBA4702
AGACAGGGATTCGAACCCTGGGTACCCGTAAGAGTACAACGGTTTTCGAGACCGTCCCGTTCGACCACTCCGGCATCTTTCCCGGTCGTTTTTGATAGTGTGCAAAATTACTACTTTTTTCTCAATCACGCATCATTTCCGGGCAACTTTTTGCCCACTATTTTCGTTACTACTGATAAAGGACTGATTGACAGCAATGTTTTTTCTGTTGTGTATATGAAAATTATTTTGTAACTTTGCACTGTCGATAGGAAAGGACATCTGTCGATGCCGTACAAGAGTATATATATAATGTATATGATGGACACTAAGCGCATAATACCGGCCTCGGAGCTTATCATCAACGATGATGGCTCTGCATTCCACATCCATGTGCGCCCAGACCAGTTGCGAGACAACATCATTCTGGTGGGCGACCCGGGGCGTGTGGGCATGCTGGCTGCATATTTCGACCGCATCGACTATGATGTGCAGTCGCGCGAGTTCCATGCCATTGGCGGCACATACAAGGGTAAGGAGCTGATGTGCATCTCGCACGGCATCGGCTCTGACAACATCGAAATCGTCCTGACCGAACTCGACGCGCTTGCCAACGTGGACTTCAAGACACGCGAGGTCAAGGAGACGCACCGCACGCTTAACCTGATACGTGTGGGCACTTCCGGCTCGCTGCAAGAGGACATCCACATCGGCGATTTCGTCATCGCGCAGAAAGCCGTCGGCACTGACGGAATACTCAACTACTACGCGGGACGCGACGAAATCTGCGACACGGAGCTGGAGCGCAAGCTGGTGGAGCATACAGGATGGCCGGAAAGGTGGGCATACCCCTACGCGGTCGATGCGAACCAGGAACTGGTGGAACGCATAGGCCGTGACGATATGGTGCGAGGATGCACGATGTCCGCCGTGGGCTTCTACGCGCCGCAAGGCCGCGAGGTGCGGTTGCCGCTCCTGCGTCCGGACATGAATGAAAAGATAGAGAGCTTCGTCTGCGAAGGCCTCCGCGTGACCAACTTTGAGATGGAATCGGGATGCCTGCAGGGCATGGCACGGCTGCTCGGACACCGGGCAATGACTGTCTGCTGCATCATCGCAGAGCGTCGCCAAACACGCGCCAACCCGGACTACAAGCCGGCGGTGCGAAAATTAGCTGAAACCGTACTCGATCGCATATAGATGCGCGAGCGTACTCAACCTTATACACATTGTTTATCACTCTCAATTAAGTTTATCTCGACTAAGGTTACATTAGATTGTGGGACTGGCTGTGAAGTTAGTCCCTCAATTGTTTTCTGACCCTACGCCAATCGGGGAAATACCGCTCGACCAGCTCCCAGAACTCGCGCTGATGCCCACGGTGGACAAAATGCGCCAGTTCATGCGTTATCAGGTAGACGATACACTCTTCGGGATATGCAGCCAGCCGCGTATTGACGGTTATGGTTGACTTGGCAGGGTTGGCAGAACCCCATTGCGAAGTCATGCGGCGCAGCACATACCTCTCGGCATGAAGTCCCATTGCGGCCTCACGCTCGCGGATAACGCACTCGAGCATGGCGCGGAACTCCGTCAAGTCCTGCTCGGCGGCAGCGTTCTCCCTCTCTTTCTTCTCGCAGACCTTGCCAATCTGCTTGCGCATCCAGGGCAGGCATGAGTATGCGAAATCCGCGATAGTCTTACGGCTTGCCGCAAGCGGCGCGGAGATGCGGAAACACTCACAGCGCCGCGAGAAGCGGAGGGTCATACGGACGACGTCCTTCCACTCGATGATGACACCAAACTCTTCAACCCTCACCGCTTCGCGGCGATACACAATATTCCTATTAGCCATAATATATGACGGTTATGCTGCCTTTACGAAAGCGCGGTGCATCCACCGCTTGCCGTACCACCGGCGCAGGAACACCACACCGCGCACATTCTCGTCGAGCGAGAACATCCACCACATGCCCAGTATGCCGAAGCCGAAGGGTATGCCGAACAGGTATGCGAGCGCCACGGCTATTGTCCACATGAATATCACACCCACATAGAAGGGGTAGTTAACGTCACCCACGCTCTGCAATATGTTGACAAACACGATGTTGATGGGGCGGCCTATCTCAAGCGGCACGTCTATCCACAGTATGGCGGTCCCGAGGGCGATGATTTCCGGATTGTCTGAAAGCGCGGACATTATGGAATGCCCGGCGACAGCAAGCAGCAGCGAGGCTGTGAACGTCACCGCAACTGCCACGCGGCACACATACCGCCCCAGCGTGAACGAGGCCTTCCACTTCTCCGCGCCCACGAGATGCCCGGTCACTATCGCGCCGCCATGGGAGATGGCAATGCAGAACAGGTAGGAGTACATGATGAGGTTGACGCAATAGGTGCGTGCCGCAAGAGCCTCCATGCCGAGCATGGTGATGAAAAAGGAGATGACAAGCTGCGAGCATGAATAGGACATCTGCTCGCCGGCAGCGGGCAGACCTATTTTCAGCAGGTTGCGGAACTCCACTATGGGCCAGCTGCGGAAAATCGACCATGGGAAACGGCGTATCGTAGTGGAAAAGACGATCACGAACAGGGCAATCATCGCCAGCGTGCGGCACGAGGCTGTGGTGATGGCAGCGCCGGACACGCCGAGAGCTGGCGCGCCGAACTTGCCGAATATCAGCGCGTAGTTGCCGATGATATTCAGCACGTTGACAACAAGTATCACCAGCATAGGCCAGTAGGCCTTGTTGTTGGCCCGCAGCACGGCAGATAGGGTCATGGCGAGAGCCTGGACGAAAGCGAAAGCGCCGACGATGCGCATATAGCTCACACCCAGCGGCAGCATATCGCCGCCAAGCCCCATTGCCGACAGTATCGGCTCGGCATAGAAATAGAGCAACGCGCTTATTGCCAGCCCGAAAAACAGGTTGACCACCAGCGACACCCCCACTACCAGCTCCATGCGCCGTTTCAGGTTCGCGCCCAGATACTGGCTGCACAGCACCGACGTGCCGAGGTTGATGACCTCAAAGACGATGAAGCAGAAAGTGACAATCTGGTTGGCGAGGCCCACCGCCGCCACGCTCGCGTCGCTGTGGCGCGAGAGCATGAACGTGTCCATCGCCCCGAGGGTCATGATGAGCAGCGTCTCGACAAATATCGGGACGGTCAGGAACAGCAGCTCGCGCTTCAGCGGCGAGGCGATGCGCAGCCGCCGTGATATGCCTTCGGGTAATGAGAATGATGCCATGGTGACGAAATGCGGCACAAAGATACCAAATAACGCCGACACCGCGCCGGACGGCGCGTTAAATATTACAATGCGCTATATGCCACCACCTTGCATATTCTCCAAAAGGCAAGCCGGCACGCCACGGTTTGTTTATCCGGCGGCACGGCAAGAATTAGCGGAAAAGATTTGGAATATTGGCGGCGGCTTGCTACCTTTGCAACGCCATCGGGACAAGCAACAGATGCTTGCCCCGTATGGATATGTTTGCAGGGAATGAACAGCACTGGCAACGACATAGCCCTCCGCAGCCGCTTTGAGGCTTACCTCGCCTCCAAGGGAATGCGCAAGACACAGGAGCGTTTCGTGATACTCGAAGCCGCCTGTGCCATGGGCGGGCATTTCGATGCCGACACGCTGCACCGCCGCCTTGAGGCAGACACATACCATGTCAGCCTCGCCACGGTATACAACACGCTCGAGCTGCTGCGGCGTGCCGGCATTCTGGCATGCCACACGTTCAAGAGCCGCCAGTCGCAGTACGAGTTTGCAGATGCCGACGAGGGGCACATGCACCTGATCTGCTCGCAGTGCGGCAAAGTGCGCGAAGTTCCGGATCTGGAACTCTCGCAAGCCATCGCGCAACGACGCTTCGGCTCATTCTCCGCAACAAGCTTCTCGATAGAAATCTTCGGCATCTGCGCATCGTGTGTGCGCCAGAACCGCAAGAACAAGAATAACAAAACTAATCCGCAAAACAGTAATGGCAAAAGCTGATGTATTGCTCGGCCTGCAATGGGGCGATGAGGGGAAAGGCAAGATAGTGGACGTGCTCACCCCGCGCTACGATGCAGTGGCTCGCTTCCAGGGCGGCCCAAACGCCGGCCACACCCTCGAGTTTGAAGACAAGAAAGTAGTCCTCAGGTCACTGCCCTCGGGCATTTTCCTCTGCCGCACAAATATTATAGGCAACGGCGTGGTCCTCGACCCGGTGCTGTTCCGCCGCGAGGCAATGGAGATAGAGCAACAGGGCACAGACCTGCACGCAATACTCAAAATCTCACGCAAGACACACCTCATCCTCCCCACGCACCGGCTGCTCGACGCTGCCAACGAGCGTGCAAAGGGAGATGCCAAAATAGGCACTACCGGCAAGGGCATCGGCCCGGCATATACCGACAAGGTGTCGCGTTACGGGCTGCGCGTGGGCGACCTCTTCTCATCGTTTGACAAAAAGTACCGCGCAGCCGTCAGTCGTCATACCGATATGCTCCGCCGAATGGGCGAGACGCCGGATTTTGCCGACCTCGAGCGCGAATGGCTAGAAGCCGCCGAATACCTCAAAAGCTACGACATCGTGGACTCTGAGTATTTCGTCAACGACATGCTCAGCTCCGGCAAGAGCATACTCTGCGAGGGGGCGCAAGGCACGATGCTTGACGTTGACTTCGGCTCGTACCCCTTCGTCACCTCCTCCAACACCGTCTCCGCCGGAGCATGCATAGGACTGGGCATCTCACCTCACCGCATCGGCGAGGTTTACGGCATCTGCAAGGCTTACTGCACCCGCGTAGGCTCAGGGCCGTTCCCCACAGAACTGCACGACGAAACCGGCAAGCTGATGCGAGACCGCGGCCATGAGTACGGCGCTGTGACAGGACGTGAACGCCGCTGCGGCTGGATCGACCTCGTGGCTCTCAAATATGCCGTCACTATCAACGGCGTGACACGCCTCATCCTCATGAAGAGCGACGTGCTCGACACCCTCGACACGGTCAAGGCGTGCACGGCATACGAAATCGACGGCACACGCACAGACCATTTCCCCTTTGACGCTGCAGCAGAGGACATCAAGCCAGTCTATACCGAAATGCCCGGCTGGAAGACCAACCTGACGCAGATGACCGCCCCGGAACAGTTCCCCGAGACATTCCGCAGCTACATACGCTTCATCGAGGAATACCTCGGAGTGCCGGTATACATCGTCTCCGTCGGCCCTGACCGCCTGCAGACCATCGTCTGCCGCCAGCTCTGAGGCATAATCCATCACGTAAACAACAACCTTAAATAAACAACGAAAAAACCATGGCAACAGTTAAACCATTCAAGGGAGTACGTCCTCCCAAAGAGTTTGTCGAGCAGGTAGTGTCACGTCCATACGACGTGCTCAACTCCGAGGAGGCCCGCAAAGAGGCCGAAGGCAACGAGAAGTCACTCTACCACATCATCAAGCCGGAAATCGACTTCGCCCCCGGCACTGACGAGCATGACCCCAAAGTCTACGAAAAGGCTGTCGAGAACTTCCACAAGTTCCAGGAGAAAGGCTGGCTCGTTCAGGATCCCAAAGAGAACTACTACATCTATGCGCAGACCATGGACGGCCGCACACAGTACGGTTTCGTGGTCGCTGCCTGGGTGAACGACTACCTCGAAGGACGCATCAAGAAGCACGAGCTGACACGCCGCGACAAGGAGGAAGACCGCATGAAGCACGTCCGCGTAAACAACGCCAACATCGAGCCGGTGTTCTTCGCTTTCCCCGACAACGAGAAGCTCGAGGAAATCATCCGCACTGTCATCAAAAACAAGCCCGAATACGACTTCGTCGCTCCCGACGGGTTCGGTCACACTTTCTGGGTAATCTCTGACGAGAAGCTGATCAAGGAAATCACCGAAGAGTTCGCCAAAATACCCAGCCTCTACATCGCCGACGGACACCACCGCTCAGCAGCCGCCGCCCTCGTTGGCGCAGAGAAGGCCAAGAACAACCCCCACCACACCGGCAAGGAGGAATACAACTACTTCATGGCTGTAGCATTCCCCGCTTCTCACCTCCGCATCATCGACTACAACCGCGTGGTGCGCGACCTCAACGGCCTCACCCCGGAGCAGTTCCTCGACAAGGTGCGCGTCAACTTCGAGGTCGAGAAGATAGGCAAGGAGATATACCACCCCAAGTGCCTGCACAACTTCGCCCTCTATCTGGACGGCAACTGGTACTCGCTGACCGCCAAGCCCGGCACATACAACGATCAGGATCCCATCGGCGTGCTTGACGTGACCGTATCTTCCGACCTCATCCTGCGCGACATCCTCGGCATAACCGACCTGCGCAGCGACAAGCGCATCGACTTCGTCGGCGGCATTCGAGGCCTCGGCGAACTCCAGCGCCGTGTTGACAGCGGCGAGATGAAGATGGCTCTCGCCCTCTACCCCGTCACCATGGACCAGCTCATCAACATCGCCGACACCGGCAACATCATGCCCCCGAAGACCACATGGTTTGAGCCTAAGCTCCGCTCCGGCCTCGTGATTCACAAGCTCGACGACTGAAAAGCCTCAACAACAACCTCATAACAGATGGGATGCCCGACAGACGGCATCCCATTTTTTGTTCCAGCCCCTCTTTCTCGGAGTTTTCCGAGTACTCAGAGTTCTCGGAGGGAAAGTGCCGCTTGTCTTGCACACGAGACAAAAAATGCCCGATTTTGTCTCACAAACGAGACAAGTCAGGAAAATCGAACAAAATATGCTCTCTCTTGGCAAACCGCCATAAAGGCCCTTACAGCGGTCACGAGGAAACCCAAAGCAAATGGCTACAGCAATGACGCGAGGTCGAAATACATCACGCGGGTACGCTTGTCCTCGTCATCGTTATTGAGAAACTGGTAATTGTTTTTGATGTAGAATGGTATGGCATCAACGTATGCGTCCACAGTCACAAAGCGACACCCCGATTTATTGTCAACGACGAAATAGTCTTCGATAAATCCGAGCAGATAAGTCCCCAATGACTGATGCTGGAAAGACCGAGCTATTCCAAGCCGACCAATTTTCACGGCAGGGTAGCTTTTCAGCCTCTTCTCGTTGACAAACTTGTGCTTGCGGAAACGGTTGAACTCGGTTTTGCTCTCGAAATCAGATATTGAGACCTTGTCATTGGCAAGGCTGAAATAAGCAGCTATTTCGCCAGTCGCTTT
This sequence comes from Porphyromonadaceae bacterium UBA4702, assembly GCA_002404675.1. Taxonomy (GTDB): domain Bacteria; phylum Bacteroidota; class Bacteroidia; order Bacteroidales; family Muribaculaceae; genus Lepagella. Next base: position 7,192 of record DHKE01000082.1, read on the forward strand.
TTCCTCCAACACATACGATACAGACAATAAGGCTTCCCGATAAGGATTTGACTCTTTCAGCAGGAAGTCATTCAAATCCTCATCGCCGCAATCAAATGCCGCCACCGTATCGCCCACATTGAAACGGCGAATGCGATATTTCTCTTGGCACTCTTTGAGAGTCATATCCTTTACTTCACTAACATCTTTATGAACGTCTCATACGAGGCGCGTATCTCCGCACGCTTTTCAGGAGACACTTTCGGTGGGTTCTTCATGCGCTCCAAAAAGCGGCGAGCATCATCACCGAACAGGATCGGCGTTTCTTTAATAGGTCTTGCCATAGCTTTGTGTGTCTTGGTTTCGATTGCAAAGTTACAACAATTATCTGATATACAAAGTTTCAGCCGATGATTCCGTGTCCCTACTGTCGCGCAAGCGTATTGGGTTCTTGCGGACACGAAAAAGCGGGATGCCGTGTGGCCGGCATCCCGCTCGTCAAATTGCGACAGAGTGATTATAAAACTTATCTATAATATGAAATGAAACATTGATTGTGTAAGTTTCTTTTCCGTCACGCCAGTTCAACCGTTTTTGACGGCTTGCAAGGGCAAGCGATGCCGCCCTCCTGGCTTTCATTGCAGCCGGCACACAGGCGCCTGGTCTTTCACCATAGCCCATGCCTGGCTCTGATGCAGCTCTGTATCCTGATTACTCAGCTACAACCTCGTAGGCTGTCAGGCCTGTGCCGTTGTAGTTCGGATGCTCAACGACCTTGTAGCCCTCGCCTACGAAGTTAGCCTGCGGGTTCTCGCTGTCAGAATGTGAGGGATCGTAGCCTACGAATGTACCGCCCTTGACTATGATCTTAGCTTTACCATTATGGTAGTTTTCATCGAGGCAATTCAGCATGAACGCATACTCCTTGCCAGAATCACCTAACTGCTGAATCTCGAACACGCCGCCGCGAATTTCAAGCGTACCCTCAGATACGTACACTGCGTCGAGGTTGCCCTTGAAATGGCCGTTCTCAATTATCAGGTGCGCCCCGTTCTGCACGTCAAGCGCAAAGGTGTCATTTGCCTTGGCGAAGAAGTTGCCGTTGCCGGTGATAGTCAGCTTGCCGCCGCGAACTGAGAGAAGCGACCAATTGCCAGCACCCTCGTCCCACAGGTCAGCTGTGTTGTCAAGCGTGCTGCCGTTCATGTCGAGGACAAGGTTTGAACCGTTAGCGACGATAGTTTCGGTAGCCGTCACGTCCTTGCCGGCTGACAGCTGGCCTATCAGGTTCTCAAAGTCTGAAACCAGGTTGTACTCGCCCTCGAAGCCCGGCAGGATCTCTACCTTCACGTCGATGCCGTTGGTCAGCAGCGAGCCGTAGATGTTCGTGCGGTAGTTGCGCTGCGTCGGAACGGAGCCGAAAGTGAACGACTGGCTCTCGTCTGTTGCGGAGTATACGGTGAACTCCATGTCGCGGACAGTCTTGGCTGACGGAACGAGGATGTAGTTCATGCCTACATACTGATACGCCTTGTCGTTGATTGTGACAGTTCCCGTGGGGAGCACGTCAGGAGCGAAAGTCACTTCCTCTGCCTCGCCTGAAGTGACACCGGTCAGCAGGTTGAGCGTGTTGGGCACGTCCTTAACCTTAAGAGAGGACTTCTGGGTGTCGAAGCCCGCGTTCTTGTTGGCGGCCAGGTCGTCAGTCAGGATGTTGATCTGAGCGAAGGGACGGCGCAGCTGCGCGCTGATGGTTGCGTCGCCGGCTACCGTGTAGTTGGTCTTGGCGCAGAAGAATGCGTCAAGAGCCTCCTGGTTGGCTGCTGTGCCATAGTCGGCTGTTACAGTCTGTCCCTCAACGTCAAATGTGTACACAGACTCGGGAGCGTCTGCCCAGAACACGAAGTCGTAGCTCTTGCCCGTTGTCAGGCGCAGAGACAGTGTGGTCTTCAGGCCGACCATGGTGGCTGAGCCCACCTTCGGGTCGGCAGTGCCGGTGCATACCTCCAGCGGCTGCTGCTTGCCGTGCTCGTATACGGCATAAGTCAGGTGGGTAGCGGTTGTCCCCTCGCCGTAACGGGTCTGGAGGCCGTCAGGAAGTTCTACAGTCACAGCGACAACGCTCTCGTCGCCCTGGACATTCGGCATGTCCTCGCTTGAGCAGGACACCATCAGCAGCGTTGACACTGCGGCTGCTGACGCAAAAAGAATTTTCTTCATACTATGTATGTTTAGTTGGTTTTCAGTTGCTGGTTACAGTTGGCTGTCTCCGACGTGCTGTCGTCGGCTTGGCAGGGACACGGCGTGCCGTGTCCGCCCAAATGTCATTGCAATTCAACGACATACGCCCTCGCCGACCTTCGGACACGGCACGCCGTGTCCCTACTTGGCTGCGCGTGTTTTGACACGAAGCAGTCCGTCGGGTCTGCGCATTATTCCTTTACGACCTGCCATGCCTGTTTGCCGTTGTAATCAATCTTAACGGACTTGTAGCCGTCAGCTACATAGTTGGTGTGTTCACCATCAGCGGAGTTGTCCGCAGGATTGAAGCCCACGAATATGCCGCCATAGACTTTCAGAGAGCATCTGCTTTTTTGACTATCATCAATATTCAGCAGGTACTGAGGCTTTTCCGACTCGAATACACCGCCATAAATGTTGCAATACGCTTCCTTATTGGAAGCCCCTACATAAATGCAAGGATTTGCATCCCCATTTGCGTCAACACCTACGTGAAAATAGCCGCCATAGATGTTCGTTGTACCTCCTCTGACCAATATTGCATAATTGTTACTTTTAGAGCCGCTGCCACCGTCAAAAGTAAGGTTGCCGTAGATGTTCAGGTTGGAATTTTCAACCGCTATAGCAGCAGAGCCGATACTGCTCAATGTATTACCTATCGGACCAATGAATTTACCAGTTCCATTAAGATTAAGTGTGCCGCCTGCATAAACGTTGATACAAGCAGACCGGTTGCTAAGAGCTGACACAGTTGCACCTTCCGATAGTGCAATGTTGACTGTATTTGCATAGTCATCACCGACATAAATCCAGCGGTCAATGATCATATTCTCGTTGATGAGAAGGTTCAGGTTGTCATTGTTTTCCAACAAAGTCAGAAGGTCTGCCGTGTTTGTCACGACCTCGTAGTCGTAGTTGGGGTCGAAGAAGCCGGGGAGGATCTCGACGTTGAAGTTCTGCGAGCTGGTCAGCAGCGAGCCGTAGATGTTCGTGCGGTAGTTGCGCTGAACGGGCACGGTGTTGAAGTTGTAGACGTGCGTTTCGACATTCTCTGTCCCGTCTGCATAGAGGGTGAACTCCATGTCGCGAAGCGACTTCTCTGCCGGAACGAGCAGGTAGTTCATGCCGATGTAGTCGTACTTCTTGCCGTTGATTTCCATAGTGCCGGTGGGGAGCGTGTTGGCTGCGAATGTCACTTCCGTCTCGTCGCCCGTAACTGTGCCGTCCATCAGGTTAAGGCCTGTGGCAACGGTCGTCTTGAGCGAAGAGTTCGCGGGAACGAAACCGCCGTTATCGGCAGCCTTGAGGTCGTCGGTGACGATGTTCACTTGCGCAAAGGGACGGTAGAGCTGTGCGCTGATAGTAGCGTTGCCGCTTACCTTGTATGTCTTCGCGCAGTAGAATGCGTCGAGAGCCTCCTGGTTGGCGGCTGTGCCGTTGTCAGTAGCGTTATATTCGGCTGTCACCACCTGATGTTCTGCGTCAAAGCGGTAAACAGACTCTTCAGCGTCTGCCCAGAACACCATGTCGTATTCCTGGCCGCTGGCGAGCTGCAGGCTCAGCGTTGTGCTGCGGTTGATTGTGGCAAGGCCTTCTGTGGCGTTCTTGTCAGTGCCGTTTATGCAGACAGGCAGCGGCTTTTTCGTGCCTTTTGCGTATACTGCGTAGTGAAGGCGTGTTGCGGTCTCGCCCTCGCCGTAACGGGTCTGGAGACCGTCGGGGAGCTGCACGGAGACTGCAACAGTAGCAACGTCGCCGTTCTCGGGAGCGGGCATGTCGTCGTTTGAGCAGGAAGCCAGCATCAATGAGGCTGCTGCCATTGAGAGGAAATATATCTTCTTCATCGTTTTATCTGTGTTTTGATTTCGGTTATGTTGTTTCTTGTCCGGCCGGGACTGGGGGGTTGTGTCGAAATTCAAATGCAGCGGCATTGTCCTCGGCAGCGTAGGGACACGGCGTGCCGTGTCCGCACCGATATATTGCAGCAAATCAAACAATTGCGTTTACCGCTCGGCGGACACGGCACGCCGTGTCCCTACTCAAAATTACTCCTTAACTACAGTCCAGGCCTTCTTGCCGTTGTACGTCGTCTCTACTGACTTGTAGCCGGCCTTTACAAATGAGGTAATGTCACCTTCATTTACATGTGAAGGATCAAAGCCTACAAATGTACCGCCAGTAATTTCCACAGTACATCTCTTGCGGTCTGAATCATACAGATTTATCAAATATGTCGCATCACCGTCGCACTCGAATACGCCGCCATTGATATAAAGCTTCACATATTGACGATATGCAGGAGCCAAATATATCACCTCGCTCGACCCTCCATTCACATCATTGCCAGAATGGAAATATCCGCCATTAATGGTAAGCGAACCCTTCACCAGCTTAACAGCATAGTTACCTGTGCTGCCGCTGCCGCCGTCAAAGGTATTGTTGCCATTGATGACCAGGTTGCCTCCTTGCACTGTAATGGCTGAAGTCCAAGTAGTCCCAATGGTTCTTGCAGAAACACGACCGCCCTCACCATTGATTGTCAGCGTGCCTTTGCCGACAAAAATTGTTTCCTGAACTTTTTTCTCACTGAAGCCTCCTTTGATTTCACCGCCAGCTGCAAGTGTGAGAGTAGATGTGGTTTTAGATGACAGATGTGTGTCTACAATAGGAATGGTGTAATCAACCGGGTTCTTAAGGATTGAAGACATGGCATTGTCAGACTTCATCACCTCGTAAGTCTCGGGGCTGCTGCTTGTCTTGACAGATACATAGCCTGGGGCTACGAAGTTGGTATGTGCGCCTTCGGCTGCGCAGTCTGCCGGGTTGAAGCCGATGAACTTGCCGCCTGTGACGATGATATGTGCCTTGCCTTCCTTGTATGCAGCATCGATGCAGTTAAGGAAGTATGCGTCGGGATTCCAGTGCTGAAGCAACTCGAATGTGCCGCCCTTGATTTCGGCAGTGCCTTCTTGTACCTGAATGACACTGACATTGCCATAGAAATGCCCGTCTTCGATTATCAGGTGGCTTCCGCCTTTAACATTGATGCCGTAGCAGTCTTCTGCCTTGGGCTTCAGAGTGCCGTTGCCGTTGATTGTCAGAGTTGTTCCGTCCTCAAGGCTCAGCAGTGCGTTTCCGCTCTCGTCCCAAATATCATCTTTGTTGGCGATAGTCTTGCCGTTGAGGTTAAGGCTTACAGTATGTCCGCCTGTGATCTTCATCATTTGCGTCGGCTCGAGGTCTTTCACGAGAGCCACATCCTTGCCTGCTGAAAGGTCTGCGACCATTTTGTATACGTCAGCTGCGTAGTTGTAGATGCCGTCGAAGTCGGGGACGATCTCAACCTGCACGTTCACGGCGTTGGTCAGGATCGAGCCGAAGATGTTCGTGCGGTAGTTGCGCTGCACGGGCACGGTGTTGAACGTGTGGCTGATGGGTGCGCCGTTGCCGGTAACAGTCAGATTCACGTCAACGAGCGACTTGTCTGCGCCTGTCAGCACGTAGTTCATTGCCAGGTAATCGTAGCTTGTGCCAGCTGACGTGGGGAATGTCTCGCCCTCTGGGAGAGCCTTGGCTGCAAATTTGGTAGCAACAGGCTCGTTAACCGTGCCGTCCTCAAGGTCGAGTGAAGTTGACACGGGGACTGTCACCTCGGCTGTTGCGGCTGTGAAGCCGGCCTTGGACGCTGCTTCGAGGTCGTCTGTGCCTATGTTGAGCTGCGCGAAGGGGCGGCGCAGCTGGATGGTCTGAGTGCCGTCGCCCTCGACGGTGAATGTCTGGTATGCGTAGAATGCGTCGAGGTTCTCGTCGCTTGTAGTGAAGCCTGTATAGTCGGCCGTTACCTTATGGTTCTCTGCGTCGTATGTATAGGGAGAGGCGCTTCCGGCGTCAGACCAGCAGATGACTGCGTATTTCTTGCCGGTAACGAGCTTGACGGGGACGTTGGTCGTCAGCGAGTTCTCGGCAAATGTAGTGGTGTAGACAGTTTTTGTGCCGTCATCAAACACGGCGAGGTTACCGCCCTTGATGCCGCTGTCGCCGGCCTCGCAGACTACCATCTGCAGGTTCTTGGCTGTCGTGCCGTCGCCGAAGGCGCGGGTCTGGAGAGACGCGGGAAGCGTTGCCGTCAGGGTGACCGTCGCGTCACCTGTCTGGATGTCGATGTCGTCATTCGAGCATGAGGGCAGCAGCATCGCTGCACTTGCCGTCAGAGCGAACATGGATAGGTAATTGATCTTTTTCATAACAAGAGATTTGTATGTTTAGTTGATTGTTTTCGCGTTTACTGTTGTCGTGTTTTTGGGGGTCATTTGTACTCGTAGTTGTACTCGCCCTCGAACCCGGGGTCGATGCCGACGCCGCCCTGGGCAAGCACCGACAGGAACTGCCCGCGCACTATCGTCACTTTGTTGCGCACCAGCGGAACGTCTACCGGGTAGCTGCGCGACAGCAGCGTCCCCTGGCGGTCGTACACCTCTACGGACACCGTGACCGTCGACTCGTGGCCGTTGACGAACACGTAGTCGTAGCCCAGCTCGACGTTGTCATCGTCTATCTGCCTCATCTCGCCCTCGAATGTCAATCCCGTCCATGCGTCGGCAGGGCGGTTGGTGAACATGTTAAACGAGCAGGGCACGAACCCGCTGTAGCGGAACACCACGCGGAAGTCGCCGGCGTTGATGCGGCTGGCCACGTTCTCCGGGTCGTCGGAACGCAGCACCTCGGTGAGGAACTTCACCACGTCGTTGCTGATGAACTTGAACTTGGCCAGCGGACGCTCCATGTCAACATGGACGCGCGTCACGCCGTCCTCGCTCGCCGTGGGGATGTCCGCAGCCTTCTCGCCCCGGAACGCATCGCGCAGGTCGGTGTTGCCCACGTAATGGTCGCGGCTCGTCAGGATGACCTCCTCAAAGTTGGAGCTGTCGTAGTACAGGTCGTCGGTCTTGCCGTGCTCCACGTAGTCTGCCCACACCAGGAAGTTGTACTTGCCCGGCGGCAGCTCCAGGCGCACCGTGTGGTTCAGGTCCGTCAGGTCGCTCTTGGTGACGACTGTAGAGCTTACTGCCACGCGGCTCGTGCGGCTGTCGCGGCTGCGGCTGCCGTCCTCCACCAGCGGATAGGCGTTGACCACGTAGCGTATGTCGTAGCCCTGGCCGCCGTCGCGAGACAGGTAGTCTATCGTCTTGTAGAAGTCCATGTCGTAGGAGCCGGTGAAGTCCAGCTCAAGGTACACTTCCTCGGTCAGGTCCTCGTCCTCGGGGAACTCGTGCACGCCGCACGAAGTGGCTGCGGCGAGCAGGGCCACAGCACAGAGCATCATGGCGGCGCAGCGCCCCCAAGCCCGGTATATTGCATACATTGTCGCTGCCATGGTCATTTCCTCCAGTCTTTGATGTTGAACATGTACGAGAATGTCACAGAGAGCTGGTCGATGCCGAACCACGCCTTCTTGCGCGAGTAGAGCAGCGGCCCGTTGTGCCGGTTCTCAAACTTGTCGTAGTCGAGCGAGTACACGCCCAGGCCCAGCGAGAACTCGACCTTCCACGGGCTGCCCTTGCGCAGCGGCATCCGCCAGCCGGCGTTCAAGCCGCCGCCGAAGGCCGGCCGGCCCCCGTTGCGGTCCTGCGTCCGGACCTTGCCGTCAAAGGCGTAGTTGTACCACGCAAGCCCGACGTGCGCCCCGGCGTACCACCCGTCGTCGCTGCCCCCCCACCAGTAACGGTATTCCGGGAGGACAGCGAGCATACGGAATTTGAGTGTCGACTTGAAGTAGTTCCACGCCGAGTAGTACACCGGCACCACGACCGACATGTTCGGGCGCACGGTCAGCTCCCCCTGCACGTTGGCCAGCAGGAGCGTCCACGCCAGCACGTCGCTCTTGACATACACGTGGCGCTGCCAGTCGTCATTAAGAGGCAGGTTGAGAGCCTCGTTGCGGGTGAGTGTGTCGCCCTGCGCCGTGATGACATACTTGACCTCCTCGCCGTCTGGGAGCAGTTCCTCCGACGGCAGCCGCCGGGGCGTTTCGCTTCTCTCTTGCGCAACAGCGGAAGAGAAAGCCATGCCGAGCGACATCGTTATTATTGCTATATGTCTAATATTCAAGTACATATCCGTAGTTAGCGGTAATTTCTCTTTGTAAGAGAAGTTACACTTTCAACTGTCTGTTTATCAGCGAGATGTCTGTTTTGATGCAAGGCGTTGGCTCTTCACATCGCAGCAGTCTTAAATCTGTTAGTAGCAAAAATCGGCACTCGGAAATATTCACACCAAAAATTTCACCTTTTCTTGCCCATTTGCTGGAAAAGAAGTAACTTTGCGGCGTAGATAACTTCTCTTACAAAGAGAAATCGCGAGTACCTGCTGCCAAAATCGCATCCCGTTCTGGTTTTCAATGCAGAGCCGCACCCGTAAATGGTGCGCCTCCACATTGAGTGTCTCTTGTTATTCTGATGTTATCAGCAGCCGGGGAGGCGGCACGGCGTGCCAGGCCTCCTCCCCGACCGGGATCGGGTTATGCAGGCACGACCTCAAAGGCAGTCTTGCCGTTGTAGGTGGTCTGGTTGAACTTGTAGCCGGACTTCAGGTACTTGGCATCAGGCTGGCTGCCTACGAATATGCCGCCGGAAATCTCGAATGCAACTTTAGCCTTCTTGTTGGCGGGGTCGTTGTATACCAGTTGATTGCTGTATTCAAACACGCCGCCCTGTATATACACCTTGAGTTCTTTTGTGCCGTACATATATCCGATTTCAAACAATCCGGAGTCGCTTCTCGTATCGGTAGTATTGAAGTGGCCGCCCTTGACTGTCACAGTGCTTTCCCTCATACAGAAGACCGGGCCTTGGCTCACATACGTGTTGTTGCCTTCTATTGTGAGGGCAGAACCGCAGGACATATTGAACAGAGAAGGTCTCCAGGAACTCGAACTTGTTGCAGAAATCACGCCGTCCTGGCCGCTGACAGTGCAGTTTTGAGCCTTTCCAGAAGTGGTGCCAAAATAAAATACGCTACTTGTGTCTGTTCCTCTGATTTCACCGCCGGCAGCCATTGTTATTCTGCTGTCGGCCGCGTCGGCTGCGGGCTGCAAGTGAACATTCTTCAATGCGAGGACATAGTCAATGGTCGTGCCGAACACTTCGGAGTAGTCATTGTAGAAGCCCGCTTTCTTCACTACGAAGTGATCCTTGCCGTCAGTGCTGGGCACTTTGACGGAAACGTAGCCTTCTGCCACGAAGTTGGTATGTGCGCCCTCGGCGTTGCAGTCTGCCGGGTTGAAGTTGATGAACTCGCCGCCCTTGACAGTGATCTTGGCAGTGCCGTTCTTGTAGTTGTCATCGTAGCAGTTGAGGACGTAGTCTTTGACCCAGTCTGTAGAGTTTGTCAGCTGCTCGAAGCGTCCGCCGCGGATTTCAGCCTCGCCGGAGAACACGTACACCACATGGTCGTTGCCGTAGAAGTTGCCGTCCTCGATGATGAGCTTGCCGCCCTCCTGAACGTCAAACGCGAAGGCGTCGTCTACCTGGGCAACCGGCGTGACTGTGCCGTTGCCGGAGACGGTCAGCTCGCCGCGTACAGAGAACATCGACCATTTGTCGCCGTTGCTGAAGTCTGCTATCGGGCCTGAAGCGGAGTAGGTCTTGCCGTTGAGGTCGAGGATGTTGCCCTTGCCGCGTATTACCATCGTCTTGTCGGCAGTCATGTCTTCGGTAAGGTGGATGTACGCGCCGTCGAAATCAGGCTCGATAACCACATTGAAATTCTGGGAGCTGGTCAGGAGCGAGCCGAAGATGTTGGTGCGGTAGTTGCGC
>DHKE01000082.1:17251-18257 GCA_002404675.1 Porphyromonadaceae bacterium UBA4702
CGGTAGTTGCGCTGCACGGGCACAGAGTTGAACATGCGCTCGATTTCAGATCCGCCGTTGCCGCGCACCGTGAGCTTCACGTCCTCGACGAGCTCTTTATCTGCGCCTGTCAGGAAGTAGTTCATGGTCAGGTACTCGTAACCGGCCACGGGGAATGTCTCGCCGTCGGGACGGACGGTGTTGTAGTTGAAATTGACATACTTGCGGTCAGTCACATTGCCGTTGCGCAGGTCGAGGCCGGTGTAGACTGGGAGAGCGACCTTCGCCTCGGTTGCCTCAAATCCGGCGGTATTGGCAGCTTTGATGTCATCAGCGCCGATGTTGAGCTGGGCGAAGGGGCGGCGCATCTCGATGGTCTGCGTGCCGTCGCCCTTGACGGTGAATGTCTCGGCGGCATAGAATGCGTCGAGTCTGTCGTCATTCACCATGCAGTTTTCGCCGTAGGTCGCCTTTACAGTGTAGTCAGTGGTGCTGAACTCGTAGGGTGAGCCTTCTGCGGCGTCAGCCCAGCAAATCACGGTGTAGGTCTTGCCTGAAGCGAGGCGCACGTTCACGTCGGCAGTCAGGGAATTGTCGGCGAACATTGCGGAGTAAACGTCCTTTTCGCCGGCAAACACGGGGAGTTTGGTGTCGCCGTCCAGCACGACCATCTGGAGGTGCTTGGCGGTGTAGCCGTCGCCGAAGGTTCGGGTCTGGAGAGTTTCAGGAAGCGTGGCTGACAGGGTCACTGTCGCATCGCCATTCTGAATGTCGATGTCATCGCTCGAGCATGAGGGCAGCAGCATCGCGGTTGCCGTCAGAGCGAACATTGGTAGAATAATTTTTTTCATAATCACGTATTAGAACTATTAAGTTAGTTATTTGTGTTGTGGTTTCGGAAACAGCTGAAGCCCCAGACGGCGAGAAGCAGTGTGCAGCCGCCGCCAGAGACTCAGGTCAAATATGCTATATGTCTAATTCCCAAATACATATAAGTTATTGGCATCCGCTTCTCTTCGTAAGAGAA
>DHKE01000090.1:0-3518 GCA_002404675.1 Porphyromonadaceae bacterium UBA4702
AGGGCTACGACGTGGTGATAAAGACAATCGAAGACATATACGCAGACAGCCGCTATGCGATTGGCGGCACGTTCACAGTCGGCGGGCGAGAGGAAAGCATAGTCGATTCCGCCGCCTCTCTGCGGGCGTACCTTGCCGGACAGTTCCAGGAATACGGCTCGTATTTCTGTCTCCTCGCCGGCGACTACCGCACCCCGATGCCGATCAGGAAAGTGTACTCAAATAAACGCAGAAATGCGGAAACATTTGAGTATAAGAGCAATTATAATGGGGAAAACTTCACTCCGACCGACAACTACTTCTCCGATTTTACTTCCGATTGGACTCTTGAATCATATATAGAGTGTGATTATAAAACCACACATTATTACTCACGTGAATACAACCCTGATATTGTAATTGGCCGTTTGCTTTGCAGCAAGCCGGAAGAGGTCAGGAACTATTTCTACAAGCTGAAGATTTATGAGTCTTACCCTGGACGAGGTAATGACGGCTACTTGTCGAAAGCATTGTATTTCGAGGATGGCAATCTTGAAAGAGGGTCAACGTTAGGCGCTGCCGATATTGTAATGGAGAAGTTTAATCCATTTGAAAGCACAGTTGTGTTAAAGGATTCCTGTTCTTATGGAGGCGAGTCTCTGCCTCATAAGGCGAATGACGTAATCAACAATATGCGCAGAGTCGGTTTTAGCAGTTTGCATGGACATGGCAGCCCGGCGACTATTGAGTGTTGCTACAGCAACGGTCAGTTTATTGTTCCATTGGATTGGTACAACAACGCCGAAACGGCATTAGATGATTGGTCTGACAGAAACAGGGTGGCTGGCAGAGGATTTGACAATCTGAACAACAAAGATTTTCCATCTATTGCCTATTCAACTGCGTGTATAACAACACCTTTCGATAAATATGAATGCGGAATTAAAGTATACGATTCTAATAATAAACTGGCAGACCACTTGAACGGAGGTCATGTGTTTGATATTCCATACAATTTCGGGAGTTCTTTCACGGTAGCTGGAGATTTTGGAGGACCTGCATATTTAGGCAACACAAGAAGTGTCTTTGCCATAATGTCCTCATATTTAGAAGCCAAATGGGGCAACTTGATATTGAATAACCTGAAAATTGGGATAGCAGAAGTCCAAAGCAAATTTTTAGAAGGGTCTTCTTATTTAGGGGTAACTCATCATCTCATTGGAGAACCCGAATTTGAGATGTGGATCAATAAGCCGGGCAGGATGGAAACGGATGTGGAAAGTACTGACTATAGCGTCCAAATAACTTCAAGTGAGTTGGCTGGCGCGACAGTGTGCTTGTTTGACGGAAACGGCAAGCGAGTCTTGCGCAATATTTCCGGAACAGATGTGTCAATCCAGAATACGTCTGCGCTGTCACACTACACTCTTTCCGTATGGAAACCCGGTTTCCTGCCGTTCATTCGATTTTATGGTCTGTGCGGCACACTCTCTGACCTTGACGAGAAATTCATAGTTCTTGACGCAGAAATCGGAGAGCAGTACACGGGGACACTGCCTGTTGGCAGAGCGTTCTGTGTCGGCAGCAATGCCAAGCTGACAATCGAGGCTATGAAAGCCGTCAATGTCAACCGCAGCTGCATCATCGGCGATGGTGGTGTACTCACTATTGCCGGCGATGACAAGGTAACGCTCAACTGCACCGTCAAGAGAGGCGGCAAGCTGAAAGTGACAGCAAAGAGCATCCAAATGGGAAGCGGCTTCACCGTAGAACCGGGAGGAGTACTCGACATTCAATACAAGTAAATCAACGATGTATCAGACAAATTTTCGTCAGAGCAGACATGTATCCGTGTTTGCTCTGACGAAAAGAACTTGATACGCAAAACTGCAACAAATATGAAAGCAATAAGATTATTGGTGATGCTGACGGTGGCGGTGCTGTCGTCTGTCAGCGGATACGCATACGAGCCGCTGGTGCAAGAGGGTATTGTCTGGAACACGTCTCACGAAGAACGCGAATACAATAGCAGTCCCTATACAGTTATAGATTCATGGTATTTTGATGCACCTGTCAAGATGTACGGTCGGGCTTACCATCCGTTTAAGCATAAAGACCATATGTTCGGATATATGCGTCAGGAGGGGGACAAGGTGTATCTTCTTGTGGACGGTGAGAATATATCAGACATCGGGTATTACAACGAAAATCGGGACTGGTATGAGTTGTCAACCGGCGACGAGGTGCTGGTATATGATTTCAGTGCGAAGGAAGGAGACAAATATCTGACTGTGTCCATGGACGGTTATGGCAGTTTTTATGCGAATCCAGAAATGATAGAAGTTTACGTGGTAAAAGCCGACACGGTAATAGTAAACGGACACGAGCGTAAACGGCAGTACCTGTCTCCCTTTGTAGACTGGCCTGAAACTCAACATATCGCTGTCGAAGGTGTTGGCATCAACATAGGCGCTGTTCACCTTCCCCAATACGGTCTTTTGCCAAGTCTCGATCCAAGCATTCGTGTTTATCATTTTGACAGCATGACAGATGCCGAGGGCAACGTGCTGTTCACCGGAGCGGACTTCATAACGCCAACACTCACACGCGAGCCGCTGGTGCGCGAGGGCGTGACTTGGAATCATGCCGTCTCGCACATAAATGCATCTGTTTACGACACTTCGGAATTCTATTCGCTGTATTTCGACAGTCCTGTTGAGATGTACGGCAAGACGTACCACCCGCTGAAGAACCATAACTCCGAGACTGACGTATACGCTTATATGCGTCAGGAGGGCAACAAGGTGTACCTTCTTGTTGACGGCGGCTATACGCAGTCGCTCGAGGGCGACGGAGTAAGGTACGAGGTCGGCGAGGAGGTGCTGCTGTATGACTTTGACGCGAAGGAGGGCGACGAATACTGGTCGCCGTCAATAGGGGAAGAGTTCTCTTGGCCTTATGTCAACCCATGGCTGGAGAAAGTGACTGTCAAGAAGGTTGACACCGTTATAGTCAACGGGGTGCTGCGCAAGCGGCTTCAGGTCGAAGGCACTGCCACGGTCAGCATAATTGAAGGTCTCGGCGCTAACATCGGCTATATGCACATCCCCGGTTTCGGTCCGTATTGCGCTTGCATATACCGGACGGAAAGCAACGTCAAAGATGTCGTGGACTCTGATGGTAACGTGATAATCACGTTTGAGGACTACACTGCGCCGGCGTATGATGCGGGCGTGCTGGAAGTCGGTTTCGACACAGGCCTGACACCGGCTAAGGACAACAAGATGTATGACTTGAACGGCAGGGAGATACGCAATCCGCTGCCGGGGACTGTCTACATCCAGAACGGCGAGAAGCACGTCGCCAAGTAACTCGCAGCAGAACATGCTCTCATATACAATATGGGGATACGCCGTGACTGGCGTATCCCCATATTGTGTTCGGAAAGATGGGGGTTATTTCAGGCGGGCGCGGATGGCAGCGGTCTCGGCTTCGTAGCCGGGCTTGCCGAGCAGCGCAAACATGTTCTTCTTGTATGC
>DHKE01000090.1:3547-9170 GCA_002404675.1 Porphyromonadaceae bacterium UBA4702
TCCACGCCGGGCTGGTTGAAGGGGTTCACGCCGAGCATATAGCCGGAGATGCCGCAAGCGCGTTCAAAGAAGTATATCAGCTGTCCGAGGCTGTGTTCGGTGAGTGCGGGTAGCGTGATGCGTATGTTCGGCACCCCGCCGTCCACATGAGCGAGCATGGTGCCGAGTTCGGCCTGCTTGTTGACCTCGTCGATGCGGCGGGTTGCGAGGTAGTTCAGGCCGTCGAGGTTTGCCTCGTCGTCTGGTATGCGCACTTCGGCATCAGCGTTCTCCACGGAGATGACCGTCTCAAATATGGTGCGCTCGCCGTCCTGTATCCACTGCCCCATGCTGTGCAGGTCGGTGGTGAAGTCCACGGCAGCGGGGAAAATGCCCTTGCCGTCCTTGCCCTCGCTCTCGCCGTAGAGCTGTTTCCACCACTCGGCAATGTAATGCAGCTTCGGGTTGAAGTTTGCGAGTATTTCAATTTTCTTGCCGCTGGCGTATAGGGCGTTGCGCATCTGCGCGTATGCCAGCGCGATGTTGCCGGCCTCTTTGGCGGTGGCGGCTGCCATGTCGCGTGCGCCGGCGATAAGGCTGTTGACGTCGAAGCCGGCTACGGCTATCGGGAGCAGCCCGACAGGGGTGAGGACGGAGAAGCGTCCGCCCACGTTGTCCGGAATGACGTATGTCTCGTATCCTTCGCGGTCAGCCATGGTGCGCAATGCGCCCTTGTGTGCGTCGGTGACAGCGACGATGAGGTCGCGGGCCTGGTCTGCGCCCTGCTGGCTCTCGAGAAGGTCGCGCAGGAGGCGGAACGCGATTGCCGGCTCGGTAGTCGTCCCCGACTTGGAGATGACGATGATGCCGAATGTGTGTCCGTGCAGCAGGCTGATGAGTTCGGCAGTGTAGTCCTCGCCGATGTTCTGCCCGGCGAAGATGACTTTAGGGCAGCCGGGCTGCGGAGCGCGGAAGTCGGCGAAAGAGTCGGAAAGCGCGCTGATAACGGCTTTCGCGCCGAGGTATGAGCCGCCGATGCCTATGCAGACCACATATTCGCAGCGGCTGCGGAGGCGTGCGGCAGTCTTGCCGACGGATTCTATCAGAGCGACGGAGGTGTCACCCGGGAGGGTGTTCCAGCCGAGGAAGTCCGCACCCTCGCCGGATGCGTTGTCGAGCGTGCGCATGGCTGCTGCGGCAGCGCCGTGCAGACCGTCGTAGCATTCTTTACCTGTGAACGACAGTGCGTTGTCAATGTTTAGAGTGATACTGTTCATTGCTTTGCCTGTTTAGTGCTTAAATATCTTGTTTTACCTTAGTTGCGAATGTCCGGGCTGGGCCTCGGCGGTCAACGCGCGAGCCTGTGCCGCAATGCTGCCGCTTAGAGCCGCGTCCTTGGTGTGTCCCCGCGCTCTGACGCGGGGACACATGCCGGTAGTGTCAGGAGAATGTGCCGGTTATGCGGCGGAACGCCTCCTGTGGGTTCTCGTTTTCGTACAGAATGGCATACACGCAGTCGGCAATGGGCATTTCTACATTGCAGCGGCTGCATATCTCGTGAATGCACTTTGTGCCGTAATACCCTTCGGCAACCTGCGACATCTCCATCATGGCGACCTGGACGCTGTATCCCTTGCCTATCATTGACCCGAAATTGTGGTTTCGGGAGAATTTGCTGTATGCAGTCACGAGAAGGTCGCCGAGGTATGCGCTGTCGCATATCTCGCGCTGCATCGGGGCGACGGCATCGATGAAATGGCGCATCTCGCGTATGGCGTTGCTCACCATCATGGCCATGAAGTTGTCGCCGCTCTTCATGCCGGATATGATTCCGGCGGCGATAGCGTATACGTTTTTCAGCACAGCGCCGTACTCGATGCCGTCGATGTCGTCAGAGAGTATGGTGCGCATCTTGTCGCCGGCGATCAATGACGCGAAGCGGGCTGCCTTGTCGCTGTCCTTGCCGCCGATGGTCAGGTAGCTCAATCGCCCGAGAGCCACCTCCTCGGCGTGGCAGGGGCCGCCTATGACGAGCATGTTGCGCTCGTCGCATCCGAACCGGCGGGCGAAATAGTCGGTGACAATCATGTTGTCGTCTGGGACAATGCCTTTGACGGCAGAGATGATGTTCTTGCCGGAGATGTCCACGCTGATGCGGTCAGTGTGCCATTTCAGGTACGGCGAGGGAAACGCCACAATGAGCGAATCGGCGATGCTGCACGCCTCGTTGATGTCCACGCGGAAGTCTATCAGCCCGGTGTCGAAGGAGGCGTCGCTCAGGTATACCGGGTTGTGTCCGTATTTCAGGAAATCGTCGATGCGGTCCTGTCGGCGCATGTACCAGACAAAGGGCGTGCCGTTGTCGGCAATTAGTTTTGCCAATGCTGTCGCCCAGCTGCCGCCGCCGAGGACGGCTATCTTGCCAAGGGTTTTCATGGGGTCATTGGTGCTGTTGCATCAGGCTTCTTCCTGCCCGTCATTCTCATTGTCAGCATCCTGGGCCTGGCTTCTCTTCTCGGGACGCATCTGTGGGAAGAGGAGCACCTCCTGTATGGCGCTTTGACCGGTCATGAGCATGGCGAGGCGGTCCATACCGATGCCCATGCCTGAAGTCGGGGGCATGCCGTATTCGAGGGCGCGGATGAAGTCATGGTCGATTATCATAGCCTCGTCGTCGCCCTTGTCTGCCAGACGCATCTGCTCTACGAAACGCTCGTACTGGTCTATCGGGTCGTTGAGCTCGCTGTAGGCGTTGGCAAGTTCCTTGCCGTTGACCATCAGCTCGAAACGCTCGGTCAGCTCGGGGTTGTTGCGGTGACGCTTGGTGAGCGGCGACATCTCGACAGGATAGTCAGTGATGAAAGTCGGCTGGATGAGGTGCTCCTCACAATACTCGCCAAAGATGGCGTCAATCAGCTTGCCCTTGCCCATGGTCTTGTCCACCTCAACGTGGAGCTTCTTGCAGGTCTCGACAAGCTGCTCCTCATCCATTCCGCTGACGTCCACTCCGGCATATTCCTTAATCGCGTCAAGGATAGGCAGACGGCGGTAAGGCGGCTTGAAATCGACGGTCTTGTCACCGATTGTAAGTTCTGTCTTGCCATGGAGCTTGAGCGCAATCTTCTCAAGAAGCTTCTCGATGAAGTTCATCATCCAGATGTAGTCCTTGTAGGCCACATAGATTTCCATGCAGGTGAACTCCGGGTTGTGGGTCTTGTCCATTCCCTCGTTGCGGAAGTCCTTCGCGAACTCATAGACGCCCGTGTACCCGCCGACAATCAGCCTCTTGAGATACAGTTCGTTGGCAATCCTGAGGTAGAGAGGAATGTCGAGAGCGTTGTGGTGGGTGATGAACGGACGCGCAGTGGCACCGCCCGGAATGCCCTGAAGGATAGGGGTCTCGACCTCAAGACAGCCCGCCTCATTGAAGTATTCGCGCATCGTCGCGATAATCTGGCTTCTCTTGATGAAGACTTCGCGCACCTGCGGGTTCACGATGAGGTCGACATATCTCTGTCTGTACTTGAGTTCCGGATCAGAGAAAGCGTCGAACACCTCGCCGTCCTTCTCCTTCACGATAGGGAGCACCCTCAGCGACTTGCTCAGGAGCGTGAGTTCCTTGGCGTGGATGGAGAGCTGACCGGTCTGCGTGATGAAGGCATAGCCCTTGATTCCGATGATGTCGCCGATGTCGAGAAGCTTCTTGAACACCGTGTTGTACATCGTCTTGTCCTCACCCGGGCAAATCTCGTCGCGCTTTATATACACCTGAATCCTTCCGGTCTCGTCCTGAAGTTCGATGAACGACGCCGCGCCCATAATCCTGCGGGTCATGATTCTTCCGGCGATGCAGACGTCTGAGAAATTGCCCTTTTCGGCGTCATATCCCTCCTTTATCTCCCTCGCCGTCGCATTGACCGGATAGAGCGGAGCCGGATAAGGCTCGATTCCGAGTTCGCGAAGCTTGCCGAGCGCATCGCGGCGCTGCTGTTCCTGTTCGTTGAATTCCTGTGTAATCATATCTCTTCATTTATATATTTCAAGGTCATTATGATACGACGACGTCACTTCCGAGACCTCGCCAAATCGTACAAAAATACGACAATTATTCTTAATTCTGAAACTATTTGAGTATCTTTGTGACAATGGAAAAGAAATGGGTAATACGCAAGGGCGCCGACGAATCGAAGGAGCGGGAGCTTTCTTCCGAACTCGGCATAGACCCCGTTCTGGCCGAGCTTTTGGTTCAGAGGGGCGTGCATACGTTCGAGGAGGCGCGTGCCTTTTTCCGCCCGTCGCTTGAGAAGCTTCACGACCCGTTCCTGATGAAGGACATGGACAAGGCCGTCGAAAGGTTGGAGACAGCACTGGAGGGGGGAGAGAAAATTCTCGTCTATGGAGACTATGACGTGGACGGGACCACTGCCGTGTCTTTGGTGTATTCCTTTCTGTCAAGGCTGACTTCAAACGTGGGGTCATACATTCCCGACCGTTATGACGAGGGATATGGCGTGTCCACGAAAGGGATAGACTGGGCCGCGGAGAACGGATATACGCTCATTATCACGCTCGACTGCGGAATCAAGGCCATAGATAGAGTGCGGTATGCCGCGGAGAAGGGAATCGACATGATTATATGCGACCACCATCTCCCGGAAAACGAACTGCCGGCCGCCGTGGCGGTGCTCGACCCCAAAAGAGAGGATTGTCACTACCCATTCGACGACCTTTCTGGCTGCGGCGTCGGTTTCAAGCTTGTGCAGGCATACGCGCAGTCACACGGCATCGCGTTCGAGACGCTGGAGCCTCTGCTTGATTTGCTTGCGGTGAGCATCGCGTCGGACCTCGTGTCAGTGACCGGAGAGAACAGGATTCTGGCGCACTTCGGGCTCAAGAGACTGAACGAAGACCCGTGCAAGGGTCTCAAGGCGATGATTTCGCTTTCCGGACTGGAACCGGGACATCTCACGATTGACGACATCGTGTTCAAGATAGGGCCGAGAATCAACGCCGCCGGGCGTATGGAATCCGGAGGAGTGGCGGTGAAACTGCTCACGGCTACGGACGATCGTACTGCCGTCGAGGCTGCCGAGGAAATCAACCGCTACAACACCCAGCGCAAGGATATTGACAGACAGAACACCCAGGAGGCACTTGACATGGTCAAGAACGGGAAATGTCTCTCGTTCGGCAACGCGACCATTGTCTACAACCCGTCATGGCACAAGGGTGTGGTCGGAATCGTGGCGTCGAGGCTTGTGGAGGCGTTCTTCAAGCCGACCATAGTACTCACCAAGGCAAACGGCTTCGTGAGCGGCTCGGCAAGGAGCGTCCCGGGGTTCGACCTCTACGAGGCCATAGAGAGCTGCTCTGACCTTCTTGAGAATTTCGGAGGACATCTCTACGCCGCCGGGATGACGCTGCGGGAAGAGAACCTGCCGGCGTTCTGCGAGCGCATCGAGAAGTTTATCGCGGGGAAGATCGTCCCGCAAATGCAGGTGCCGGTGGTGAACATCGACGCAAAGATAAGCTTCTCGCAGATTACGCCGAAGTTCCTGCGCATACTCAAGCAGTTCCAGCCTTTCGGACCGGAGAACGCGACACCGGTCTTTCTCACGGAGAACATCTACGACAACGGCAACGG